>JBBRGH010000006.1:0-26924 GCA_038240915.1 Gemmatimonadales bacterium
CGCTGCCCGCGCACCAGCTCTGGCCGGTGCAGGCGACGTCGCACCGGCGCGGGATCGGCGCGGCGGGAACCACCGGCGGGAGCGCCGCCGCCGCCGCGATCGGCCCGCGCTGGCGGCCCACCACCGAGCTGCTCCGCTCCTTGCCGCGATTGCTCGAGCTGGCCGCCGTGCCCGGCCTGGCGCTCGCCACCGTGGACGACGGCGGCATCGTCTCCCGCGCCTCGGGCCGCGCCAGCGTCCAGCCGCGGCGCGGCGTCACCGACGCCACCGTGTTCGAGGCCGCGTCGCTCGGCAAGCCGCTCTTCGCGTACCTCGTGCTCAAGCTGGTGGACGCCGGCACGCTCGATCTCGACCGCCCGCTCTACGATTATCTCGCCGCCGAGGCCGACTCGCCGCTGATGCGCCGCGTCACCGGCCGCCACGTTCTTACCCACACCAGCGGGCTCCCCAACTGGCGCCACGCGTCCGGCCCGCTGGTGCCCGTCACCGAGCCTGGCACCAGTTTACGCCTACTCCGGCGAGGGCTTCTTCTATCTCCAGCGGGTGGTGGAGCGGGTGACGGGGCGGCCGATCGCGCGGCTGCTGCGCGAGGAGGTGCTCGAGCCGCTGGGGATGACCGAGAGCAGCTGGGTCTGGCGGCTCGAGTTCGACGCCCGGATGGCGGTGGGCTACGACGAGGGCGGACACCCGGCCGAGGTGTACGCCCCGATCGGCCGGCGGACCGCGCTGATCGCCGACGAGTGGCGGAAGGCGGTCGAGGAGTGGCGGTACGAGGATGCCGCCCCGGTGGTCCGGCTGGTCAATCCGGCCTGGCCGGTGCTGCCGGTCTACATGGTGCCCAACGTGGCCGCCTCGCTGCTGACCACCGCCCGCGACTACGCCCGCTTCCTGGCTCGCCTGGTGGCGCCGCCGGAGACGCTGCCCGACGCGCTGGCGCTCCGCGGCGCCACCCGCGAGGCGATGACGACGCCGCAGGTCCGGATCAACAGCGCGCTCGCCTGGGGACTGGGCTGGGGTGTGCAGGATGACGAGTACGGCCGCACCCTCTGGCATTGGGGCGCGAACAACGGCTTCCGCAACTTCGCCGTGGGCGATCCCGCCAACGGCCGCGCCGTCGTGGTCCTCACCAACAGCGGCAACGGGCCCAGGGTCTACGAGCGGGTGATCGTGCGCGTCACCGGCCACGATCACCCGGCCTTTCTCCGCGCCTGAAGTGCAAGGGCGGGGCGGCCAGCCGTCCTAGTCTTTGCCATGCGCGATCAACACCGCCCCAAACAGGAACTGATCAACGAGGTCACCGGCCTGCGGAAGCAGCTGGCCGACCTGCGGGAGGCCATGACGGCCCGCCGCCGGGTCGAGGACGCGCTTCGCCAGAGCGAGGAACAGCTCCGCCACCTGGTGGACGCCTCGCCGGTCGGGCTGTGTCTGTTCCGCCCCAACGGCACGCCGGTTGCCGCCAACCGCCCCTTCGCCAAGCTGCTCGGCTACGACTCCACCGCCGAGATGCTCCGGGTGGCCGACACCCTTGGCGTGTTCGGCAGTCGGGACGAGCAGGGCCGGGTGCTCTCGCTGGTCGAGCGTGGTCTGGAACGGGTGGCCGGCGTGGTCTTCCGCCGGAAGGACGGGACCCGGCAGGCGTTCGGGGTGATCGGCTCGGTCTGGCCCGACCCGCGGGCGGTGGTGCTGGTGGTGCTCGAGCGCCAGCCACAGCCGTGGCGCTCGGCGCCGCTGGCGGCGCTGAGCCCGGCGTGGTCGTCGGGGTCGCGCACGGGGTAAGGGGTCGCGCCGCCCGAACGGGTCACGCTGGGCCAGCAGCGGGGGGCATGATTCCGGTCATGCCCCCTTTGTCGCGCACGGGGTTCTCACCCGCCCGTTATACTTCCGGCACCCCAACGGGAGTCCATCATTCGATCCGTCGCCCGGCCGGCGATCCGCGCCGCCTGCCTGATCGCGATCGTCGTCGCCGCCTGCACGCACGGCGGCGGCGCCCCGTCGCGCCCGGCCCCGGCCGCCGGGTCGGCGCGCGCTCCGACGGCACCGCGTGCCGAGGCCGACGCACCGATCGACACCGCCGGTCTGCCGCGAGTGCGCTTCGCGCCGGGCACCACCTCGGGCATCCGCGACGACACCTTGAGCGCGGGCGCCACGCGCAGCTACCTGATCGGCGCGCGGAAGGGGCAGGTCATGCTGGCGCATGCGATCGCGTGGCCCGTGGCCAGGCGGCAGCAGCCGCCGCCCGATCCGGTGGTGCGGGTCTTCTCGGTCGGCACCGGCGCCGAGCTGCACGCGCCGCGCGGCGAGCCTGTGGTCTGGTCGGGCCGGCTGCCGGCCGACGGCGACTACGTGGTGCGGGTGATCGCCGCGGCGTCGATCACGTACACCCTGGCCGTGCAGATCCCCCGCGAGGTGCCGGTCACCGCCGAGCAACCCACGGCCATCTTCACCGGGATCGCCCGCTCGCGCACGCCGATCGACTATCTGCTCCACGTCGAGGCGGGCCGCACCATCGAGGTCGTGCTCGGCGGGTCGGCATCGGTGGGCCTGCACCTCTATGGCCTCAAGACCGGCGTCCAGCTGGCGCACCTCGCCGACCGGCAGCGGCTCTACGCCGGCCGGGTGGAGACGAGCCAGGACTACGTCATCAGCGTGGTGCCGGGCGCGGAGCGCGCGCCGTACAACCTCCGGATCACGCTCCGCTGACGGCCGGCGCCTCGGCTCATCCTCCCTCGGTGCCGCCGAGCACGGGCAGGATCTCGCCCGTGATGTAGCTGGAGCAGGCCGCGGCGGCCAGGAACACGTACGACGGTGCGATCTCCTCCGGCTGCGCCGGCCGCTTCATCGGCACCGTCGTGCCGAACTTCGCCACCTTGTCCGCGTCCTGGTCCGCCGGGTTGAGCGGAGTCCACACCGGGCCCGGCGCCACTGCGTTCACCCGGATCCCCCGGTCGAGGACATTCTGCGCCAGCGACTTGGTAAAGGCGTGGATGGCGCCTTTGGTCGCGGCATAGTCCAGCAGCTCCTTGCTCCCCTGGAGCCCCGTCACCGAGCCGGTGTTGATGATCGCCGCCCCTGAGGCGAGGTGCGGCAGGGCCGCCCGGGCCATGTAGAAGTAGCCGAAGATGTTGGTCCGGAAGGTGTGCTCGAGCTGCGCGTCGCTGATGTCCTCCAGCGAATCGGCATGCTCCTGGAAGGCGGCGTTGTTGACCAGGATGTCCAGCCGGCCGAGCGCCTGCACGGTGGTCTCCACCGAGTCCCGGCAGAACGCGGAGTCGGTGACGTCGCCCGGCAGCAGCAGCGCCCGCCGGCCCTCCGCCTCGACCGCCTGCCGGGTCTCCTCGGCGTCCTCGTCCTCGCTCAGATAGATAATGGCGACGTCGGCCCCCTCGCGGGCGAACAGCACCGCGACCGCCCGGCCGATCCCGGAGTCGCCGCCGGTGATCAGGGCCACTTGGCCCTGCAGCTTGCCCGAGCCGCGATAGTCCGGCGCCAGGTATTGAGGGCGCGGGTCGAGCTCGCTCTCGAGCCCCGGTTTGGCCAGGTGCTGCCTGGGGAGCGGCGGCTCCGGATAGCGGTGCGTACCCGTCTGGGCCGCGCCCGCCTTCTCGCCGCCGGCCTTGCGAGCCTTCCCGTTCGCCGGTCGAGAGCGCTTGCCCTCGGCCTCCCGCTGCAGTTGTCGATCGGTCTCGGCGTCCTGCTTCCCGGCCGCCGCATGGGCTGTCTTCTTCTCGCTGCCGGACCAGCGTCCGGCCTTCTTCTGTACCGCCACGATTGCCTCCTCGGTGTCATCGGTGACTTCGATGTCGGAGGATGGCCCCGCCAAGGGGACGCCAGCGGTGACAGGCCTCACCAATTGCTCCCGGTTCGAAACATGGCCGCGCCCCGGGACGCAGGGCGCTGCCCGCCGACACGCCCCTGCTCGGGGCCCTGCGCAACGACCTCGGCCTCACCGGCACCAAGTACGGCTGCGGCCAGGAGCCGCCGACCAGACGCTGGCCTCCACCCGAATCCACCCTGGGCACAGGGAAAGGGGGCATGACCGAGGTCATGCCCCCTTCCTTTCGCGAGAGAGCGACGGACGCCGGGTGGGAGTCCGGGTCGCGCCGCTACTCCCCGAGCCGGATCCGCTCCACCCGCCGGGTCTGCGCCCGGGCGTTGTAGACCCGCAGGCTCACGATGCTGCCCGGCTTCTGCGCCGCCACCGCCTTCCGGAGATCCGCCGGCGAGTGCACCGCGGTGCCCTCGATCTCGGTGATGATGTCCGGGCCTCCGTGGTCGGGGTCCACCAGCTCGCCGTACGCCGGGCCGCCCGCCTTCACGGCGGTCACGATCGCGCCCCGCTGATCGGGCTTGAGCTGGAGCTGCTGCACGTCGTCGTCCTCCACCGGCGCCACCGTGACGCCGAGCTGTCCGATCGCCGACGCCGTGTCGTCCGCCTTGGCCCCTGCGCCGGTGCTGTCGGCGCTCGCCACCGGCGTGGCGGCCGGCAGCTCCCGCAGCTTCACCTGGACCGTCTTCCGGACGCCGCCCTTCCGGGCCACGTCCACCTTGACCAGGTCGCCCGGCCGGCGGAAAGCGACCTGCTGCTGCAGCTGACCCACGTACTCGACCGGCTTGCCGTCCACCGCGATGATGATGTCGCCCGGCTCCAGGCCGGCCGTCCGCGCCGGCGAGGTCTCGCCGCCGAAATCCTCCACCACCACGCCGCGAACATCGGGAAGCCCGACGTAGGTCGCGTCGTTGGGCGAAATGTTGCGCACGGTCACGCCCAGCGCGGCCCGCTGGACCTTTCCGTGCTGGATGATCTGGTCCATCACCCGGCGGGCCAGGCTGATCGGAATCGCGAAGCCGTAGCCGGAGTAGAACCCGGTCTGGCTGGCGATCGCCGAGTTGACGCCGATGACCGAGCCGTTCACCGCCACCAGCGGTCCGCCCGAGTTGCCCGGGTTGATCGCGGCGTCGGTCTGGATGAAGTCCTGGATGCTCCGGTCGCTCGTGTTCGGCAGCGCCAGCGTGCGGCCCTTGGCGCTGATGATGCCCGAGGTGACAGTGAAGGTGAGGTTCTCGCCCAGCGGGTTGCCCACCGCCAGCACCCATTCGCCCACCCGGGCGCCGTCGCTGTCACCCAGCGGGGCGGGGGTCAGGTTGTCGGCGTCGATCTTGAGCACGGCGAGATCGGTGCCCGGGTCGGTTCCCACCACCCTGGCCTTGAACTCCCGGCGGTCGAGCAGGCGCACGGTCACCTGGTCGGAGCCGTCCACCACGTGGTTGTTGGTGAGGATGTAGCCGTCCTTCGAGACGATGAAGCCCGAGCCGGCGCTCTCCGCGAAGTCGGGGCTCTGCTGCTGCGGCTGCCGGGGGAAGAACTGCTCCATGCCCGGCGGCACCATCATCCGCGGCTGCTGGGCCCGTTCCGTCTTGCCCGACTTGATGAACACCACGCTCGGCTTGACGTGCTCGGCCACCGAGGCGAAGGCCTCGCTCAGGTCGGAGAGGGCCGCGGCGCCCGCGGGAGCGGCCGGCGCGCGCGTCGTCGCCGCGGAGGCGGCCGGCTGCTGGGCCGACGAGAAGTTCGGGAGGTGAAGCAGGCCGGCCAGGAGCAGGCCGGCCAGGAAGGCGAATCCCACACTGCCCGACCGCAGTCGGTGCAACCATCCATGCGACATGTCGTGCGTCTCCTGATTCGTGATCACGCGAGGGCGGGAAGCCCGGACGTTGAGGGGATGCACGATCCGCCCGGGTGGTTGCACCCGGCCGCTTCAGTCACGCTCGAGAACGATCGTGGCCCGACAGGACGGCCGGCGGGTGAGCACATACGCCACCGCGACCACCACGGCGATCCCGAAGCCGAAGATCCACCACATGTTGCCTCCTAGATAGGGTGAGGTGTTGCGAACACGAGGAAGACACCGGCCTGCGACCCGCGCGATCTATCGACTTCGGTTTTCGTTCGGTATATTCCCTTCTTCGATCCCCGCTTCACCTCTACCGTCGTGCCGTCATGCCCAAGACCACCGCCGATTTCGATCCCGACAGCTACGCGCCGGTGGCCGCGCGCGTGGAGCTGTTCTACGACCGCTTTCCCACCGGCCGCATCCTGACCGAGCTGGTTCAGCACACCGACCAGGAGATCGTCTTCCGCGCCGCGGTCTACCGTGCGGCCGACGATCGCGAGCCCGCCGCCACCGGCTGGGCCGCCGAGCGGGTGGGCGACGGCGAGGTGAACGCGGTCGCCTGCCTGGAGAACACCGAGACTTCCGCCATCGGCCGGGCGCTCGCCAACCTCGGCTTCCTTGCCTCGCGCCTCCGTCCCAGCGCGGAGGAAGCGGCCAAGGCCGACCGGGCCCGGGCCCGGCTCGCCGCCGAGCCCGACCTGCTCCAGCTGCTCCGCACCGCCGAGCGGGCGGGGCTCAGCGCCGCGCGGGCCGAGGCGCTCCGGGGCCGGGTCGAACGCGGCCTGCCGGCGCCGGAGCTGGTCGAGGTACAGCACGAGCTTCGGCGCTTCATCCAGCGGCGGATGGAGGACCACGCGGCGCGGGCGGGGCGGGGCGGCTGAGGGCGCTGTCGCGCCCCGGTGTCCTGCTGATAGAGGCTCGAGAAACGCTCGTTGGAGACTGGCCGTGGAGCATCCCCGATGGCGCGCACGCACGGTGGCCGGACGTCGGCCCGCCATGGGCGACCAGGCGCTGGTCGCGGCCCTCCGCTGCGAGGACGAAGGCGCCCTGCGGGAGTTCTTCCTCCGCTTTCGTCCGGCGCTGGTGCTGGCCGCCCGCCGGCTCCGGGTGGATCCCGGCGAGCGGGACCCGCTGGTGGACGACTGCCTGGCCGACGTCGCCGTCCACCTGATCACCTCGGAGGCGCCGCCGCCGCGCTCGCTCGCGGCCTACCTGGCCCGGAGCCTCCGGAACCGCGTGCTGAACGCGGTCCGTTCCCGCGCCCGAGCCGAGCGGCGGCTGCCGGAAATGGAAGGCGATGCGCCCCAGGGTGCCGTGGCGGCCTGCTGCTCGGACCACGCGGTCCGCGCCAGCGGCGTTCGGGAGGATTCGGCGCCGATGTCCCCGGCGCTCGGCCGCCTGGCCCGGGCGCTCGAGTCCGGTGTCGGCGAGGACGACCGGCTGCTGGCCGTCTGGCTCAGCCACTGCGTTCCCACCCGCGACATCGCTGCCTGGCTCGGCCTCGGCGAGCGGACCGCGGCCAAGCGGATCGAGCGGCTGCGCGAGCGGCTCCAGCTCGCGGCGCTGCGCCATCTCGAGACGGCCGCGGGCGAGGAACGCCGGGAGTTGCTGGTCTTTCTGGGGCGCGCCTCGCTCGCGCCCGCACCCGCCGCCCGGTTCCGGGCGGCCCGCGCCGCGGACGCGGCGGAGGTGCCGGTACCATGACCGATCGACACGAGTGGGAGCGGGACGCGGTGGTCTGGCTCGCGGGACGGGCCATCGAGCTGGGCCCGGAGCTGCCGGGAGAGCCCCGGCGGGCCGGCGCCCGGGCGCGGTTCGCGGCCTGGCGGGCGGAGGCGGTGCGGGAGGCGGACGCCGTGCGGTTCGCCCAGCGGGTGCGCCGGACGGTGGCCGCGGCCGGCCGCGGCGTCCGGCGGATCGACCACCCGCCGGAGCTGGTGCGTCCCGGCCGGCCCGGCCCGATCGCCGCCATGCTCGGCCCGGCCCGCGCCCGCGGGGCCGCGCCGCTGGCGGAGCTGGGCGTGGCCGCCGGGAGCGGCCGCGAGCTGTTCGACGAGCCCTGTGATGCCTGGGTGGTTCTGCCGGAGGAGCTTCCGCCCGGCCGCCACATCGCCCTCCGGGTGGTGGGCGACAGCATGACCCCGCTGCTCCACTCCGACGATGTCGTGCTGGTGGACCTGGGCGGGGTGGTGGCGCCCGGGGCCATCGCGGTGGTTCGGCACCCGGACCACGGCTCGGTGGTCAAGCGCCTGGTCCGGGCGGGGGAGGGCGGCTGGCGGCTGCTGTCCCTCAACCCCGCCTACCCGCCGCTCGATCTCCCCGCCGATGCCCCGGCCGGCGCGCTGCTGGGGCCGGTGGTGCTTCGCTGGTGCCCCCATGGTGGCCCGGATCGGCCGGCGAAACCGAGACTTGCCCCTCGTCCGTAGTCAGGGCATCATCCCGCGCCCGGGCACAGCGCCCGGGTGTCTCCCTGATTCGGAGCCTACATGGCACGTCACGCCGCTTCCCGCCAGCTGCTGGCGGGTCTCGCTCTCGCCCTCGTGTCGGCCTGCTCGGGCGGACGGTCTTCCACGGCTCCGCCCTCGCCGACCGCGGCCAGGGGCGCCGCGGGCACGCCGGGGGCCCGTGCCATGACCATCCCGGTCCTCGAGGGCTTCGAGGCGGCCGTGAGCCGCGGCACCCGGACCCGGACCGGCGTGCCCGGCCCCAGGTACTGGCAGCAGTGGGCCGACTACAAGCTGTCGGCGGAGCTGAATCCGGTCTCGAAGCGGCTGACCGGCTCGGGGACCATCGCCTACCGCAACCGCTCGCCCGACACCCTGCGCACCGTCTACATCCAGCTGCTGCAGAACATTTTCGCCCCCAACGCCAAGCACAACACCAACGTCCCCTGGTCGGTGGAGGGGATCGAGCTCGGTCGGGTCACGGCTCAGGGAAAGCCGCTCACCGCTTCGGGCGGCGAAGGGCCCGGCTACGAGGTGAATGGCACCATCCTGCGGCTCCGGCTGCCCCAGCCGCTGCTCCCGGGCGGGACCGCCGACTTCGGATTCGACTGGAAGCTCCGGGTGCCGCCCGACGGCGCCCCCCGCGGCGGCCAGGACGGCGAGGTGTACTACCTGAATTACTGGTATCCCCAGATGGCGGTGTACGACGACGTCAACGGCTGGCAGATCGACCAGTACCTCGGCAACGCCGAGTTCTACATGGGCTACGGCAACTACGACGTGAGCCTGACCCTGCCCGCGGGCTGGCTGGTGACGGCCACCGGCACGCTGGAAAACCCCGGCGAGGTGCTGGCGCCCCAGACCCGGGCCCGGCTCGATTCGGCGCGGTCGGGGGCGGGCATCGTCCACGTGGTGACCGATCTCGACCGCGGGCCTGGCCGCTCCACCAGCGCCGGCACCGACGGCAAGCTCACCTGGCACTTCCGGGCCGAGAACGTGCGCGACGTCAGCTGGGCCGCCTCGTCGCGCTACCTGTGGGACGCCACCAATGCCGCCGTGGGCGACGCCAACGATGACGGCCGCCCCGACACCACCTTGATCCAGTCGTTCTGGCGGCCGGAGCAGAAGGCCAACCACTGGGACGAGAGCGCCCGCTACGCCCGGCACTCGATCGAGTTCTTCTCCCGGTACCTCTGGCCCTACCCGTACCCCCACATGACCGCCGTGGACGGCCCCAACTCCTGCGGCGGCATGGAATACCCGATGATGACCTGCATCGGCGGCCAGTGGGACACGCTCGGGCTGTACGAGGTGACCACCCACGAGATCGGCCACATGTGGTTCCCCATGATCGTGGGCTCCGACGAAAAGCGCTTCGCCTGGATGGACGAGGGGTTCACCCAGTTCGACCAGTCCCAGTCCATGGCCGACTTCTTCAAGGGCTTCGACGACGAGGCGCGGAACCGCAAGTACTACATCGACGCCGCGTCCTCCGGCACCGAGGTGGAGCTGATGCACCACGGCGACCGCTTTCCCAGCTACAACGAGTACGGGGTCGCCGCCTACTACAAGCCGGCCACGGTGCTGGTGGCGCTCCGCGGCGTGCTGGGACGGGACCTGTTCCACAAGGCGTTCGTGGAATACATCCGGCGCTGGCGCTACAAGCACCCGACGCCGTACGACTTCTTCGACACCATGGAGGACGTCTCGGGCCGGGACCTGTCCTGGTTCTGGCGGACCTGGTTCTTCGAGACCTGGCGGCTCGACCAGGCCATCGACACGGTCGCCACGGTGGGCGACTCGGTCGAGATCGGGATCGAGAACCGCGGCCGGGCGCCGATGCCGGTCCCGCTGGTCGTCACCCGGGCCGACGGCCGGGCCGACACCCTCACCGTGCCGGTGGACGTCTGGCTCAACGGGGCCAAGCGGACCACCGTCCGGGTGGCCCGGGAGCCGGCCCTCAAAAGCGTGGAAATCGATCCGGCACGGGACTTTCCGGACCTGGATCGCGACAATCAGCGATGGCCGAGGTGAGATCGGGCGTTACCTTTCGGTAATGTCCCGGGTTCTGATCGTCGCCAACCGCCTGCCCGTCACCGTCCAGACCACCGAGACGGGTATCGACGTGCAGCGGAGTTCCGGCGGCCTGGCCACCGGGTTGATGCGCCCGCACGAGCAATCGGACGGGCTCTGGATTGGCTGGTCCGGCGCCCCCGCCGATCTCGACGCCGAGCGGCAGGCCATGCTGGACGAGGCCCTGGATGCCATGCGGCTGGTGGCGGTCCCCCTCACCGCCGATCAGATCACCCGTTTCTACGAAGGCTTCTCGAACGGGGTCCTCTGGCCCCTGTTCCACTATCTGCTCGACCAGATCCCGCTCCAGGTCAGCGACTGGGACGGCTACGTCGCGGCCAACGAGGCCTTTGCCGACGTGGTCGCGGCGCATTACCGGCCGGGCGACATGATCTGGGTCCACGACTACCAGCTGCTGCTCCTCCCCGGCCTCCTCCGCGACCGGCTGCCCAGCGCCCGGATCGGCTTCTTCCTCCACATTCCGTTTCCGTCCGAAGAGCTGTTCCGGACCCTGGCCAACCGCGAGCGCCTGCTCCAGGGCGTCCTCGGCGCCGACCTGGTCGGCTTCCATACGCCCGCCTACCTCCGCCACTTCGCCATCTCGCTGACCGACATCCTGGGCCACTCGGTCGAGATCGACCGGGTCCAGCTGCCGGGGCGCGAGGTCCGGCTCGGCGTCTTTCCCATGGGCGTGGACGCGGGCTCCTTCGCCGCCTTGGCCGACGATCCCGCCATCGAAGGCGAGGTCAGGGCCATCCGGGGCGACGGCAGCATGCGGATCCTGGTGGGGGTGGACCGGCTCGATTACACCAAGGTCATCCCGGGCCGGCTGCTGGCCTATGAGCGGATGCTGCAGACCCATCCCGATCTCCGCGGGCGCGTCCGGCTGGTGCAGGTGGCCGTCCCCTCGCGGACCAACGTCGGGGCCTATCAGGATTTCCGGGCGCTGGTGGACGGCCTGGTGGGCCGGATCAACGGCGCCTTCGGCACCCCGCGCTGGGTGCCGGTGCACTACATCTTCCGCGGCCTGGCCGAGGCCGATCTCGTCGCGCTCTATCGTGCCGCCGACGTGATGCTGGTGACCCCGCTCCGGGACGGGATGAACCTGGTGGCCAAGGAGTTCATCGCCTCCCGCACCGACGGCGACGGCGTCCTGGTGCTGAGCGAGTTCGCCGGCGCCGCCTGGGAATTGCCCGAGGCGCTGCAGGTGAATCCGTACGACGTGGACGGGTCGGCCGAGGTGTACTACCGGGCGCTCATCATGCCGAGCACCGAGCGCCGCGCCCGTTTGGCGCCGCTCCGCACCCGGGTGCACACCTTCGACGTGCACCGCTGGGTGGCCTCGTTCCTCGAGACGCTGGCGGACGTGATCCCGAACGGTCCCCGGTCCGGACCCACGGCCACCGGTGGCGCCGCCCGGCGGGCACTGGCGCAGCGGCTGGCCGTGACCGATTCGCTGCTCCTGCTGCTCGACTACGATGGCACCCTGGTGCCGTTCACGCCCACGCCGGAGCTGGCCCGTCCCGACGCCGAGGTGCTGAGCCTGCTGCGGGCGCTGGCGGCGCGGCCGGACACCGAGGTCCATCTGGTGAGCGGGCGTCCGCAGGAATCGCTGCAGGCCTGGCTCGGCGACTTGCCCATCTGGCTCCACGCCGAGCACGGCTTCCTGTCCCGCGATCCCGAGACGCGGCAGTGGGTCCCGGCCGTCGAGCTGGGCGGCACTTGGCGCGAGCCGGTGCTGGCGATGCTGCGGGAGATCACCCAGCGGACGCCGGGCTCGCTGGTGGAGGTCAAGACCGCGGCGCTGGCCTGGCACTACCGCATGGCCGACCAGGAGACCGGCGCCCGCCGCGCCAACGAGCTGCGCCTCCATCTCAACCAGCTGCTCAGCAACCAGCCGGTGGAGATCCTGCCCGGCAACCGGGTCATCGAGATCCGCCCGTACGGCATCCACAAGGGGCGGATCGTCCCGGCGCTGTCGCCCGAGCGGCTGGCCGCCACCACCATCGTGGCCATCGGGGACGACCGGACCGACGAAGACCTGTTCAACGTCCTCCCGCCCGAGGCGATCTCGATCCACATCGGCCCCGGCGCGACCCGGGCGCGCTTCCGCCTCGACGGCGTCGCCGCCGTCCGCCAGCTCCTCCACTCCCTCCTCGAAACCGGCCTGGCCGCGGTACCCGACCCCCGCTGACGACGCTGCCCGAGCCGGCCCTGCGCGCTTGGCGTGCGGCTTGCACTTGACGTTTCCGGGTTCAGCCGCGCAGCGCGGCGAACGCCGGTGCACGATCCATCACCTCGGTTCCTTTGTCATAGCGCCGTCAGCACTTCTCCCGACTGGACGGGCTCCTCGCGGCTCGGTCCCGACCGGGAGTCGAGCACGCGTGCTGATGTGGGGTCGGCGCCAACCCGCCGCACCCGCGCGACACTGGGGAAAGACCTGTTCGTCACCATGCAACGTCCGCTTTCATCGGGCCGCCGTCGTTCGCCGTGGCCGCTCGCATTCGTCGTGGCTGGTACGATCACCTGCGGTGGCGGTGACTCCCTCCAGGTGCCGGACGAGCCCGTCCCGGCATTCGTGAAGATTCTGCAAGGCGACGCGCAGCAGGGAGTTGTCGGCGACCCGCTGCCCGATTCGATCGTGGTGAAGGTGACCGATGCCGGCGGCGCGCCGGTGCCCGGCCGCCGGGTCTCGTTCCTTCCGCTCGACAGCATCCCCGGGGCGAATATCTCCCCCCAGTCCGTCATGACCGACTCGGGCGGCCGCGCCTCGGCGCTGCTCGTGCTCGGGCGGGAGCCGGGCCCGTGGAACGTGGCGGCCCAGGTCTCCGTCCGCGCGGGCCGGGTCATCTCGGCCGAGTTGTCGCTCACCGCCGTCGTCGGGGCGGCGGACAGTCTCGCCGCCGTCCGCGGCGATGGTCAGGGCGGCCGGGTCGGGCAATCCCTGAGCGATTCGCTGGTGGTGGAGGTGGTGGACCGGTTCGGCAATCCGGTGCCGGGCGTGACGGTGAGCTGGAGCGCCGGCGGCGGCGGCCAGGTCAGCGATGCCAGCACGGAGACCGGCGCCGACGGGGCCACCGGGGTCACCCGCCGCCTCGGCTCCCGCACCGGCTCCCAATCCACCACCGCCACGGTGGCCGGTCTCATGGGCTCGCCGCTGGTGTTCCATCACTCGGCCGTCGCGGGCGATGCCGCGGCTCTGATCTCGCTTCGGGGTGGCGGCCAGCACGGGCCGGTGAGCGCCGAACTCCTCGATCCGCTGGTGGTCCGGGCGGAGGACAAGGACGGCAATCCGATCGCCGCCGGCGAGGTGCGTTGGTCCGCCTCCGGCGGCGGAAGCGTGAGCCCGGCCACCAGCGTCACCGACGCCGACGGTATCACCTCGACCCGCTGGACCCTGGGGGCGACGCTCGGATCCCAGACGATGACCGCGCGGATGACGGACCTTCAGGACGTCGTCTTCACCGCGACCGCCGGGACCGGCGCGCCCAGCGTGCTCACCCTCCAGACTCAGCCCTCCGGCACGTCCCCGAGTGGTGCCGCCTTCGCGCGCCAGCCCAAGGTTCAGCTGCGGGACGCGGCCGGCAACGCCGTGGCCGCCGATGGCATCGACGTCACCGCGGCGCTGAGCGACGATCCGGGCGGCACCCTCAACGGCACCCGCACCATCGCGACCCGGAACGGCGTCGCCTCGTTCACCACCCTGGCCATCAGCGGGTCCGCCGGCGCCTACACCCTCGAGTTCACCAGCCCTGGCGCCACCGGTGTCAGTTCGGCCGCCATCGCGCTCACGCCGGGCGATCCCGCGGCGCTCGCGATCCGGCGGCAGCCCTCCGCCACCGCCACCAGCTGGCAGCCGCTCGAGACCGAGCCCACGGTCGAGGTCCGGGACGGCGGCGGCAATCGGCTCGACGGCATTCGGGTGGATGCTTCCATCCAGGGCGGCGGTAGCCTCGTCGGTGGGACCAGCGCGACTACCAGCCAGGGCGTGGCCACCTTCGAGGATCTGGCCATCGGCGGCGGTGGCGGCACCCGCACGCTCAAGTTCTCGGCCGGCGGCGTCACGGTCACCTCGCGGGACATCGCAGTGACCAGTCCGCCCGAGGCCGCCGGAGGTCGCTGGTCCTCGATCATGACCTGGCCGGTGGTGGCGGTGCATCTGCACCTGCTCCCCGACGGCACCGTGCTGTCGTGGGGCAAGGCCGGCGTGCCTCAGGTCTGGAATCCGGGCAACGGCACCTTCGTCGAGGTGCCGTCGCCGGCCCTGCTCTTCTGTGCCGGCCACGCGTTTCTCCCCGACGGCCGGCTGCTGGTGACCGGCGGCCACATCTCCAACGACCACGGCCTGCCCGCGGCCTCCCTGTTCGACTGGCGCACCCGCACCTGGGCCAGTGGGCCGGCCATGAGCTGGGGCCGCTGGTATCCCACCTCGACCACGCTCGCCAACGGCGAGGTGCTGACGCTGGCCGGCCGGGACGAGAGCGGCACCCTGGTGACGACGCCGGAGGTCTGGCTTACCGACGGCGGCTGGCGCGAGCTCAGCACCGCCCCGTTGACGCTGCCGTACTATCCGCGGACCTTCCTGGCGCCGAACGGCAAGGTGTTCGTGGCCGGCCCGGGGAAGATGTCCCACTACCTGACCACCACCGGCACGGGCAGCTGGACCAACGTCGGGCCGATGAACGCCGACTATCGCGACTATGGCGCGACGGTGATGTACCTGCCGGGGAAGGTGCTGACGACGGGCGGCGGCGGCGCCGACAGCAGCTCGGCGCCCACGGCGTCGGCCGAGGTGATCGACCTGACCAGCGGCGCGCCGGCGTGGCGCCGGGTGGCCTCGATGGGCAAGGCGCGGCGCCATCTCAACGCCGTGCTGCTGCCCACCGGCGACGTCCTGATCACCGGCGGCACCAGCGCGTCGGGCTTCGACAACCCGGCCGGCGCGGTGTACGCGGCGGAGCTGTGGAACCCGGGCACCGAGAAGTGGACCACGCTCGCGAGCAACCACGTGATCCGGATGTACCACTCCACGTCGCTGCTGCTGCCCGACGGCCGGGTGCTGCACACCGGCTCGGGCGACGGGGCAGGCGCGGCCAACGAGCGCAACGCCGAGATCTTCTCGCCGCCGTATCTGTTCCGGGGCCCGCGGCCGGAGATCTCGAGCGCGCCGGCCACCGCGTCGTACGGGCAGGCCATCACCGTCGGCACCGCCCAGGCCGGCACCATCGCCAAGGTGACGCTGATCCGGCTGGGCTCGGTGACCCACGCGTTCGACCAGAACGAGCGGCTGGTGCCGCTGGCGTTCAGCCCCGGCGGCGGCGGTCTCTCCGTCACCATGCCCGCCAACGGCAACCTGGCGCCACCGGGCCACTACATGCTGTTCCTCGTCAACGGCAACGGCGTGCCTTCGGTGGCGCGCCTCGTCCAGCTCCGCTAGCGCCCGGGCGCGCGGTTATCCTTCGGGCGGGCCGCGCCGCCGGCGCGGCCCGCCCACGCGCGATGCGGAGAGCGGATGCGGATCGAGACGCTGGCGGTGCACGCCGGGCACGCGGTGGATACCGCGACCGGTGCCGTGACCCCGCCGATCTACCTCAGTACCACCTTCGGCCGCGAGGCCGACGGCTCCCTCCCGCACGGCTTTCTCTACGCTCGGTCCGACAACCCCACCCGCCGCGAGCTGGAGTGCGTGCTCGCCGCGCTCGAGGGCGGCGCGGTGGCGCTCGCCTTCGCCTCCGGGATGGCGGCCACCGCGGCGGTGTTCCAGTCGCTCGCGCCGGGCGACCACGTCGTGGCGCCGCTCGACGCCTACTACGGCACCGCGCGGTTGCTCCAGGACGTGATGGCGGGGTGGGGTCTCGCAAGCAGCCTGGTGGACATGACCGACGCCGGGGCCGTCGAGGCCGCCGTCACCCCGCGCACCCGCCTGATCTGGATCGAGACCCCGTCCAACCCCTCCCTCGCCGTGACCGACATCGCCCGGGTAGCGGCGATCGCCCGGGCCGCCGGCGCCCGCACCGTGTGCGACAACACCTGGGCCACGCCGGTGCTGCAGCGCCCGCTCGAGCTGGGCTGCGACCTCGTGATGCACTCCACCACCAAGTACCTCGGCGGCCACAGCGATCTCACTGGCGGCGCGCTGGTGGCCCCCGCCGCAAGCGAGTGGACCACGCGGCTCCGCGCGCTCCAGGCGCTGGGCGGCGCGGTGCCCTCGGCCTTCGACTGCTGGCTGCTGATGCGCGGCATCCGAACGCTCCCCTGGCGGATGCGCGCCCACCAGGAGAACGCGGCGGCGGTGGCGGGCTTCCTCTCGGTGCACCAGGCGGTGGAGGTGGTACACTACCCGGGGCTGCCAGCCGATCCCGGCCACGCGGTCGCCGCGGGGCAGATGTCGGGCTTCGGCGGCATGGTGTCGGTCCAGGTGAAGGGCGGGGCGGAGGCGGCGCTGGCGGTGGTGCGGCGGGTGCGGCTGTTTACCCGGGCCACCAGCCTGGGCGGGCCGGAGAGCCTGATCGAGCACCGGGCGTCGGTGGAGGGGCCGGAGAGCCGCACGCCACCCGGGCTGCTGCGGCTCTCGATCGGGTTGGAGCATCCGGCGGACCTGGTCGCGGATCTCGACCAGGCCCTCCGGGGTGGGGCTACTTCCCGGTGACCGCGTCCGGCTGAATCCGTCGGAGCGCCCGCTTGGCGCCGGCCGCGATCTCGTCGTTGATCTCCTCGTCCATCATCTTCTTGAGCGTGGGCACCGCGGCGGCCGCGGCGGGTCCGATCTCGCCCAGCGCGACGGTGGCCGGGAACCGGACCGTCGGCTCCGGGTCGCTCAGGGCCTCGATCAGCGCGGGCACCGCCGGCGCCGCCGCGGGACCCATGCCCGAGAGCTCGTACGCGGCCGCGTTCCTGGTCTGCGGCGCCTGCGCCTTGAGATCGGCCACCCACTCGCTCAACCTGCGTCCATCCGCCACGGGCTCGTTCGCCGCAGCGGCGGCCTGGCCCCAGGCGCGAGGCGCCAGGAGCAGGACGGCCGCGGCGAGCGGTCCCAGGATACGATTCGACATGCAGCCTCCACCGAGAGTCATTCCTCGGGCCGCGATCGCGGCCCTCCGGAATATAGGCGTAGAGACCCTCGAAGGACGGCCGCGCCCCTTTCCCGTGCGAGGGCGGGCCGAGCTGACGGCCGGTCTCGCCGACCACCACCTCATCGCCGACGATCATCCATGACCCTGCCTCCCCGCGCGTCCGCCCAACCCCTTCGCGTCCTGCCGCTGCTTGGCGCCGCCCTCTGGGCGGCGGCCGCCCCGGCCGCCGCCCAGTCACCCGCCGCCGCGCCACCGGGCAGCATCGCCACCACCTATCGCGCCGTCGCCGACAGCCTGATCCGGGCCACCACCGGCGACAGCGCGGCCTACCGCCGGCTCGGCCGGCTGGTGGACACGTTCGGGTCCCGGATCAGCGGCTCCGCCAGCCTCGAGGCCGCCATCGACTGGATCCTCGACCGGATGCGGAGCGACGGGCTGGAGAACGTACGGGGCGAGCCGGTGATGGTGCCGCGCTGGGTCCGGGGCGCCGAGTCGGCCGAGCTGGTGAAGCCGCGCGCCGCCAGGCTCGCGATGCTCGGCCTGGGCGGAAGCGTCGGCACCCCCAAGGCCGGGATCACGGCGCCGGTCCTGGTCGTGAGCTCGCTCGAGGAGCTCACGGCCCGGGCCGCCGAAGCCAAGGGCAGGATCGTGCTGATCGACGCACCGTTCACCGACTACGTGGTCAGCCGCCGGGTCCGGACCGACGGCCCGTCGGCCGCGGCCCGGGTCGGCGCGCTCGCCTGCCTGATCCGCTCGGTCGCCTCGGCTTCGATTCGCAGTCCCCACACCGGGGCCACCCACTACGACTCCACCGTGGCGAAAATCCCGGCCGCCGCGCTGAGCGTCGAGGACGCGATGATGCTCCACCGGTTCCAGGACCGGGGGGAGTCGATGGTGCTGACGCTGCGGATGAGCGCCCGGACCCTGCCCGATGCGCCGTCGCGCAACGTGGTGGCGGAGATCGTCGGCCGCGAGAAGCCGGACGAGGTGGTGGTGCTCGGCGGGCACATCGACTCGTGGGACGTGGGTCAGGGTGCCATGGACGACGGCGGCGGCGCGGTCGCGGCCTGGGAGGCCGTCCGGGCAATGCAGCGGCTGGGCCTCCGTCCCCGCCGGACGGTGCGGGTGGTGCTCTGGACCAACGAGGAGAACGGCGGCAAGGGTGGCCTCGCCTATCGCGACGCCCACCGGGACGCGCTGCCCCGGCACGTCCTGGGGATGGAGTCCGACAACGGCGCGTTCAATCCCAAGGGCTACGTCCTGGCCGGCACCGACTCCGCCGCCGCGGTGGTGCAGCAGGTGGCCGGACTGCTCCAGTCCATCAACGCCACCGGGGTCCAGCGGGTGGACGAGAGCCCGGCGGCCGACGTCACCCCGCTGGCCGAAGCGGGCGTGGCCACGATGGAGCTGGACGTGGACGCGTCGAAGTACTTCTGGTACCACCACAGCGATGGCGACACCCTGGACAAGCTGGATCCCGGCGAGCTGGCGCGCTGCGTCGCGGCCATGGCGGTGATGGCGTATGTCGTGGCCGACCTGCCCGACCCGCTGCCCCACGCGCCGGCCGACTCCGCCGCGCCCTGACCTGCATTGCGGTGTGGTGACTTCGGCAGCAGTGCCCAGCCTCGCGCACGGGGATGCATTTTCCCCTACCGGCCAAGTCCCTCCCGGAGTTGCGGTTCGAAACCCTGGCCATGGCGGGCGCGTAGGCCAAGGTACATCTTCCGCGACCCCATATGCTGCTGCCGCTGCTCCTGCTGTTCGGTGACACCGATCCTGCCGCCGTCTACAGCGGGCGTGCAGGGCGGCTGGACGTGCATCCGCCCAGGCTGGAGGCCGAGCTCAAGGTGGACGGCACGCTCGACGAGCCGGTCTGGGCCCAAGCGGCCATGCTCACCGGCTTCTCCCAGTTCACTCCGGTGGACGGGGTGGCCGCCTCCGACTCGACCGAAGTCCTGGTCTGGTACTCCGCCACCGCCATCCATTTCGGCATCCGGGCCTACGAGGCGCACGGCCAGGTCCACGCCACCCTGGCCGACCGGGACAAAATCGGCGCCGACGACTTCGTCCAGATCCTGCTCGGCACCTTCGACGACGGTCGCCAGGCCTCGGTCTTCGCGGTCAACCCGTTCGGCGTCCAGTCCGACGGGGCGCTGGTCGAGACCGGCTCCACCAGCGGCAACGGCTTCAACAACGCCGTGGTGCAGCGGGAAACGGCCGACCTGCGCCCCGACTTCGTGTTCGAGTCGAAGGGCCGCCTCACCGACTACGGCTATGAGGTCGAAGTCCGGATTCCGTTCAAGAGCCTCCGCTTCCAGCCGGCCCAGGAGCAGCGCTGGGGGATCAACGTCACCCGCCAGGTGCAGCACTCGGGTGCGGAAGACTCGTGGGCCCCGGCCAAGCGGGCGAGCGCATCGTTCCTGGGGCAGTCGGGGCACCTCGTCGGCCTCACCGACCTGCGCCGCGGGCTGGTGCTCGAATTCAACCCGTCGCTCACCTCGCGGACCACCGGCGCGCCGGGGAACCACGGCTGGGACTACTCCGGCGGCGGCCCCGAGCTCGGCGGCAGCGTCCGCTGGGGCGTCACCAACAACCTGAACCTCAATGCCACCGCCAATCCCGATTTCTCCCAGGTGGAGTCGGACGAGGGCCAGTTCCAGTTCGACCCCCGGAACGAGCTGTTCTTCTCCGAGAAGCGGCCCTTCTTCCTCGACGGCATCGAGCAGTTCACCACCCCCAACTCGCTGATCTACACCCGGCGCATCGTCCAGCCGGTGGCAGCCGCCAAGCTCACCGGCAAAGGCTTCGGCACCGAGATCGCCCTGCTCTCGGCGGTGGACGACGCGGCCGTCTCGGCGTCCGGCGTCGACCACCCGTTCTACAACCTGCTCCGGCTCCAGCGCGATCTCGGTGCCCAGTCGCGGGTCGGCGTGGTCTACACTGACCGGATCGTGGGCAGCAACTACAACCGGGTCGCCGGCGTGGACAGTCGGCTGCTCTTCGGCGAGCTCTACACTCTCCAGCTCCAGCTGGCCGGAAGTCGCACCCGGACCGCCGGCGTCACCACCACGGCGCCGCTCTGGTACGCCCGGTTCGTCCGGAATGGCCGCACCTTCGGCTTCCGGGCGGTGCTCAACGCCAGCGACCCGGACTTCCGGGCTCAGAGCGGTTTCTTCTCGCGGACCGGCCTGTCGCACGCGAATTTCGATCCGCGGATGACCCTCTACGGCAAGGCCGGCAGCTTCGTCGAAAGTGTGACCGGCGACCTCAACGTGGACGGGCTCTACCGCTACCAGCAGTACTTCACCGACGCGGGGATGCAGGAGGAGAAGGCCCACCTCAACACCAACGTCCGGCTCCGGGGCGGCTGGACCGGGGGCGCGTCGGTGCTGATCGAGCAGTTCGGCTATCCAGCCGAGGTCTACCAGGGCTATCGGATCGAGCTGCCCCGGGCCGACGGCAGCGGGGCCGACACGGTGCCGTTCGTCGGCCGGCCGGCGATTCCCAACCGGGATTACGTGCTCTCGGTCGAGACGCCGCAGTTCGCCCAGTTCTCTGCCAACGCCTTCGTGCTCTGGGGCCACGACGAGAACTTCCTGGAGTGGGCCTCCGCCGGCCTGACGCTGTTCAACGCCGGCGTGGACTGGCGGCCGACCGATCAGCTCCGCCTCAACGCCACCTACCAGTTCCAGTGGGTCGGCCGCCGGAGCGACGGCAGCACGGTCAACGTCCAGCATATCCCGCGGCTCAAGCTCGAGTACCAGGTCTCCCGCCCGATCTTCCTCCGCCTGGTGGGCGAGTACACCAGTGAGCGCCAGGACGACCTCCGGGACCACACCCGGACCGAGGCGCCGCTCCTCATCTTCAATCCCGAGGTGGGCGATTTCGTTCGGGCCACCGCGTTCAAGCGCGAGTCGTTCCGGGGCGACCTGCTGTTCTCCTACCAGCCCAATCCGGGGACGGTGCTGTTCGCCGGCTACGGCAGCACGCTCCGGGATCCGGTGGATCCCGCCGACCCGCTGCGCACCGGGCTCCGTCGCTCGGACGACGGCTTCTTCTTGAAGATGAGCTACCTGTTCCGGATGTAGCGGCCCACCGCCTCCGCCCACTACACTCCTGAGATGCACCTCGACCTTCCCCATTGCCGGATCCGCAGCTGGCGCGCGGGCGACGAGTCGTCCCTGTCCCGCCACGCCGACAACCGGAAGATCTGGCTCAACGTGCGCGACCGCTTCCCGCACCCCTACACCGTGGCCGACGCCGAGGCCTGGGTCGCCCGGGTGGCCGTGGCCACGCCCGAGACCCAGTTCGCCGTCGAGGTGGACGGCGAGGCGGCCGGCGGCGTCGGCGTCTTCCTCCAGACCGACGTCGAGCGCTTCTCGGCCGAGCTCGGCTACTGGCTGGGCGAGGCGCACTGGGGCAAGGGCCTCGGCACCGAGGTGGTGCGCCGCTTCACCGACTACGCCTTCGACGCCTACGAGCTCTGCCGCCTGTACGCCAATGTCTTCGAGTGGAACCCTGGCTCCTGCCGGGTGCTCGAGAAGGCCGGCTACATGCTCGAGGGACGGCTGCACTCCGCGGCGGTCAAGGACGGGTTCCTGCTCGACGGGCTGCTCTATGCGGCAATCCGCGAGTTCCCGCCCGGCCAAGGCCCCCGCCGCGCCGCCTGACCGGCCCGCCATCGCGCGGCCGTGCAACGACGTCCGGCTGGGGCATCCCCCGCCTTGCCGGGGCATGGACGTTGCCCCATCGTTGCGGTCGTTCCCCTCCAGCCGAGGTTCCCATGCATCGAGCGCTCGTCGTCGCGGGGTGGGGGTATGTCGCCCTCTGCGGCCTCGTGGTGGCCGCCAGTCCCGGCGCTGGAGACCGGGTTCGGCCTATCGTCCTCGCGTCGGATCCTCCTCCTCCCTTCAACAGCAGCGCCGGGAGCCAGTGGTTCGCCGGGGTCAAGCCGTACTGCAACGCCGTCGAGGTCGAGGTCCGCCAGCAGCAGTCGCCGTCGCCTCGCGGCGTCGAAGGCGCCGGCTACAGCGTCGCCTGCTTCGCCCTGGCCGGCAAGATCGAGCGCGCCCGCGCCGTGATCGACTCGCTCGACTCGGGCGACCGGAGCCAGGCGGCCAGCATCCTCTTCAACATCGGTCACCCCGTGGCCGACGCCGGGGACGACGCCTCCGCCGGCCCCATCATGCGCCTGGTGGTGAGCTACCAGCCCGACAACTACATGGCCCTCTACCACGCCGGGATGTCGGAATACATCCTGGGCCAGATGGACTTCGCCCGTACTCACCTCCAGAAGTTCCTCGATCTCTACCACGAGCCGGACGGCTTCCGCAGCAACGCCATCGAGGTCCTCGGCCGCCTTGGCGCCAAGCCGTGACCCGATGACCGTGCCCGATCCGCCGCCGCTCGCCACTCCGGCGCCGGCCGACCTCGCCCCGAACCACGCCGGCTCGGGCTACCTCGAGCCGGGCGCCGTCCTCCGCGGCCGCTACGAGATCGTCCGCGAGATCGGCCGTGGTGGATATTCCGTGGTCTACCTCGCCCGCGACCGCGAGCTCGACGGCGAGGTCGCCCTCAAGCTGCTGGTGCCGCCGCCGGCCGCGGCCCGGGTGGCGCGCGAGCGGATGCGGCGCGAGGTGCAGGCGGTGCGCGGGCTCTCGCACCCCAACATCGTCGCCGTGTTCGATTTTCTGGAACAGGGGCCGTGGAGCTTCATCGTCATGGAGTACGTCCGCGGCCCCGACCTGCAGGTCCGGGTCGGCGAGCGCGGCCGGCTCGATCCCGACGCGGCCGTCCGGCTCGGCCGCGACATGGCGGCGGCGCTGGCGGCGGCGCACCGCCGCGGCATCCTCCACCGCGACGTGAAGCCGCAGAACATCCTGCTCGACCCCGACGGCCGGGCCCGGCTCACCGACTTCGGCTCGGCCAAGCTCGACGGCCAGCTCGGCGTCACCGGCAGCGGTACCCTGGCGGGCACGCTGGCGTACACCGCGCCCGAGGTGCTGGCCGGCCGCCGCGGCGACGCGCGGGCCGACATTTACGCGCTGGGCCTTACGCTCTACTTCGCGCTCACGGGCGAGCTCCCCGAGCGCGCCTCCCCGCACCTGCCGCCGACGCCCGACCCTGGCGGATTCCACCCCCGCCGCGCCGTGCCCGGCGTGCCGGCCTGGCTCGACGACGTGGTGGCCCACGCCACCGCCGCGGCCGCCGAAGACCGCTTCCCGACCGCCGCCGCGTTCGATCAGGCCCTTGGCCAGCCGGGCGCGGCCGCTGAGTTGCTGGTGGCCGGGTCCGCCGGGAGCTGCGTGCTCTGCGGCGGCGCCGATCCGCTCGGGCTCGGCCTCTGCCCCGCCTGCGGCGGCTCGCCTGCCGTGGCCGACACGCTGGTGTTCCTCCGCCGCGGCACCAGCGAGTCCGCCCGGCGGGCCACGGCGCTCAAGCTCGAGACCGCGCTGCCGGCGGTCGGCTCCGACGGCGCCGGCCTGGCGTCGCGGGGCGAGCGGGCGCTGTTCCGGGTGTCGCACGCCGGGATGCCGAGGCTGGCCGAGGCGATGGATCGGCGGGATCTGCCGGTGCGGGGCGTGCCGCTCGCCGCTGCGTGGATCGCGGTGCCCCCGCGGATCTGGCTGCTGGTCGGCGCCGTGGCCACGGCCGGCGCCGTGGCAGGCACGGTCGCGCTTCCGTCGCTGCTCTGGAGCACGGCGCTGATGGCGGGCCTCATCCTCGTGGGCGCCCGCCGCGACGCGCGGACGCCGCTGGTGGCCGCGCCCCGTCGCGCCGCCGGGCTGCCGCCATCGCTGGAGCGGACGGTGGTGGAGGCGCTGGTGACGCTGCCGCCGGGCACCGCCCGCGGTCTCCTGGCCGACGTCGTCCGGACCAGCGACGCCCTGTTCGAGACCATCGCTCGGGACGGCGACGTCCGGAGCCTGGCCCCGCCCCTCACCGGGCTGGTGACCGCCGCCTGCGGCGCCGCCCGCGACCTGGCCGATCTCGACGAGCAGCTCGGCCGCTTCGAGCGCCAGCGCGAGCACTTCGCCGCGGCAAGCCCCGAGCGGCTCGACGCCCTGGCCCGCTGCGAGCGCACCCGCGACGCGCTGGTGCAGCGGCTGCTCGAGGCGATGACCGCCGTCGCCCGGCTCCGGACCCAGCAGGCGGAGTTGAGCGAGGCCGGCGAGCCCACTCTGGGCGACGTGACCCGCGAGCTGCAGGCGGAGGCCGATGCCCAGGCCGGGGCGGCGCGCGAGATCGAGGCGCTGCTGGGCGCCGGCTGACCCTCGGCGCTCCACCGGAGCGCCGGCGTCCGTGGTGTGTCGCCCGAGCTGTTGCCCGAGCGCTGTCGCCCGGTCGCTGTCGCTACCCCGCTACAGCAGGGCCGGTCCCGCCCTTCGCGCAACGCGCTGCATGGCGAGCGCGGCGGCGTTCAACCACCGCTGTTCCGCCCGTTTGGCCCCCTTCGGCCGACCCGTCCGTCGCCCTCCTCGCTGCTCCGGCCATTGGCGTACCTCTTGCCCCCCTCTGCTGCCGAGCCCCTCACAGATTTCAGGTCCCGGACGTCCCTCCTGCCCGGAGCGGTGTCACCCATGCGCGTCCTGCTGCTCAACTACGAGTATCCGCCATTCGGAAGCGGCGCCGGTCTGTCCACGCGCGCGCTGGCCGAAGGGCTGGCCGCACGCGGCGTGACGGTGGACGTCGTGAGCGGCGGCGACCAGGCCTCGTCCGATCTCCAGCTGCTCTGGGACGGCGCCGCCGCGGAGGAGGGTCTCTTGACGGTGCACCGGGTGGCGAGTCACCGGCTGGCGGCCCACGACGCCGGGGTCCGGGGCGCCATGGGCTATCTCGCCGCGGCGACGCCCACGGTGCGCCGCCTCCTCGGCGCGAACAGCTATGACGTCGTCCATTTCGTCTTCTCGCTGCCCACCGCCGCGATGCTGCCGCTGCTCGACCTGCACGGCGCGCCGGTGATCGTGAGCCTGCGCGGCTCCGACGTGCCCGGCTACGACGCGCGCCAGGTGGGCCTCCGGCAGGCCCACCGCCTGCTTCATCCGCTCACCCGCTGGATCTGGCGCCGGGCCGAGCGGGTGGTGGTGCCGTCGGAGAGCCTGGGCCGGCTGGCCCGGGAGACCGACGGGCGGCTCCGGTACTCGGTGGTGCCGGGCGGCGTGGACCTCTCGGCCTTCCGGCCGCGGAACGCGCTTCGCCGCCTGCCGGACGGCGTCGTTCGCTGTCTCGCCGTGGCCCGGCTGGTGGAGCGGAACGGGCTGGACGATCTGCTCGACGCGATGGCCCTGCTCGAGCGGGGCCGCTACCAGCTCGAGATCGTCGGCAGTGGCCCGCACGAGGCGGCGCTGCGCGAGCGGGCCCGCCGGCTGGGCCTCGAGACCAGCGTCCGCTTCACCGGCTGGCTGGAGCAGCGCGAGGTGGCCCGGCGCTGCCGCGAGGCCGATGTGTTCACCCTGGCGCCCTGGGTGGAGTCGTTCGGCAACGCCTTCGTCGAGGCGCTGGCGTCGGGCCTGCCGATCGTGGGCAGCACCGCCGGCGGCATTCCCGAACTGGTCGAGCACGGCCGGAACGGCATGCTGGTGCCGCCCCGCCGGCCCCGCGAGCTGGCCCACGCCATCTCCTGGCTCGGCGCCGATCCGCGGCTCCGGTCCGAGATCGGCCGGCGCAACCGGGCCGACGCCCAGCGGACCCACGCCTGGGATCGGATGACCGCCCGGCATCTCACGCTCTATCATGGCGTCCAGCGCCGCGCGCCGGTCCGCCGGACGCTGGCGGAGCTGCCCTCGAGCAGCTGGTGAGGGCAGGGGACGGCTCGCCGCCCGCGCTCGTCGCCTACGCCGACCAGAAGCACCCCGCGGGTGGATTCCGCCACCGGCCGAGGCATGGTGGGGCTCGAGGGGCGACGACCCTGCCGCCGGCCGCCGCCGGATCGCGATGCTGGGCGGCTCCCGGGACGAGGTCCTCCGCGCATACAGCGAACTCCTGACCTGGTGCCGCCGGGCCCGCGTCCCGGTTGACACTCGGGGCAGCGGCGCCGTAGTATCCAGTATCTCAGTCCTGAGCCTTGTCGTGACGCTGGGTTGCGCGATCCCACCGATGCTCGGCAGCTGTTGCCGTCTTCGCCCCGCCGAGCCGCGGGGCTGACGCGGTCGCGCGCGAGCTCAGGGCATCATCGAGATCCGACCGGCCGCAGCCCCCGAGGGGGATTGGCGGCCGGCCTTTTTTTTCATGAGCGAAGGACCAACGCTCGACTCGAGAGTGAGGAGGGACCGATGGGCACAGCGCAGGCGGTACCGGCGGTGACACCGATCGAGCAGCGAGGCTACGCCCATCCGGAGGTGCTGGTCTCGACCGACTGGGTGGCGCGGCATCTCACCGACCCCAAGGTGCGGCTGGTGGAGTCCAACGAGGACATTCTGCTGTACGACACCGGGCACATCCCCGGCGCGGTCAAGATCGACTGGACCACCGATCTCAATGACCAGCTGGTGCGCGACTACGTGGACCGGGCCCAGCTGCAGACCCTGCTCCGCGCCCGCGGCATCAACGACGATACCACGATCGTCTTCTACGGCGACAAGAACAACTGGTGGGCCACTTACGCCCTCTGGGTGCTGCAGCTGTTCGGGATCGAGAACGTGAAGATCCTGGACGGCGGCCGG
>JBBRGH010000007.1:0-26794 GCA_038240915.1 Gemmatimonadales bacterium
AAGTGTGCTCGCGCTTCCGCCGGGGCCGGGTGCGGCGCGGGGTCGGCGTCGCGCTCCCGCCGGGAGAGCTCGCGCGGCTCACCGAACAGGCCGTCGAGTGTCTCCAGCGCCAGCCACGGGTGAACCGCTTCCGCGCCGTAGCCGATCAGGGTGGCGAAGTGGTGGATGTCGAACGCATCGCCCGCCTCGGCCACCAGGCCCACCCGGGCCCGGAGGCCGGTGTGCACCAGGTGCTGCCGCACGGCACCGATCGCCAGCAGCATCGGAATCGGCGCGTGAGTCCGGTCCGAGGCCCGGTCGCTGATGACCAGGATGTGCGCCCCCCGCCGGGCCGCGCGCTCGGCCGCCCGGCGCAGCGCCGTGAGCGCGGGCCGCAGCCCGTCGGTGCCGCGCGTGGTGTCCCAGACGGCGTCGAGGGTGACGGTCGAGAAGCCGGCCACGTTCCGGAGGGCCGCCATCTCCTCCGGCAGGAGCACCGGGTGTTCCAGCCGGAGCATCCGGGCATAGCTGGGCCGCTCCAGCAGCGGCGACCCGCGGCGGCCCAGGTGCATCCGGAGCGACATTACCATCGCCTCGCGGAGCGAGTCGATCGGCGGGTTCGTCACCTGGGCGAAGCGCTGGCGGAAGTAGGCGTACAGGCTCTGCGGGATCGCCGACAGCGGCGGAATCGGGGTGTCGTCCCCCATGCTCCACACCGGCTCGGCGCCGGTCCCGCCCATCGGCTCGAGCACCAGCCGCAGGTCCTCGAAGCCGTAGCCGAAGCTGCGTTGCGCCCGGGTCAGATCCTCGCCCCGGTGCACCGGCGGCACCCGCGCCGGGTCGGGCACCAGCGTCGCCATGTAGCGAGCCACCCAGCGGGCGTAGGGCCGCCGCGCGGCCACCTCGCGCTTGGCGTCGAGGTTCCGGATCACCTCGCCCCGCCGGGTGTCCACTACCAGCACCTCGCCGGGACCGACCTTGCCCGACTCGATCACGTCGCGCGGGTCGAGGTCCACCAGCCCGACCTCGGAGCCCGAGACCACCAGCCCGTCGCGCCGGACCTTGTAGCGGGAGGGCCGGAGCCCGTTCCGGTCCACCGAAGCGCCGCAGAGCACGCCGTCGGTGAACGCGATCGCCGCGGGGCCGTCCCACGGCTCGAGCACGCACTGGTGGTACTCGTAGAACGCCTTCACGCCCGGGTCCAGATCGGCGTACTTCTCCCAGGCCTGCGGGACCGTCATCATCGCCGTATGGACCACGTCGCGTCCCGAGCGGGTGAGCAGCTCCATGGCGTTGTCGAGGCTGGCGGAGTCGCTCCCCTCCTGCCGGATCACCTCCCGCAGCCGCTCGATCTTCTTGCCCCAGATGGGCGAGGCCAGCATCGGCTGGCGCATGGTCATGGCGTTCCGGTTGCCCCACAGCGTGTTGATCTCGCCGTTGTGGGCCAGCAGCCGGAACGGCTGGGCCAGCGGCCAGCTCGGCAGCGTGTTGGTCGAGTAGCGCTGGTGGAAGATCGCGATCGCGCTCTCGTATTCCGGGTAGCGGAAGTCGGTGAAGAAGGCGGGAAGCTGGGTCCCGGTGAGGAGCGCCTTGTAGACGATGGTGCGGCAGGAGAGGGAACAGACGTAGAAGCCGGGCAGATTTCGCTCCTCGGCCCGTCGCTCCATCTCTCGTCGCGCCAGGTAAAGCGCCTGTTCCCACGCCTCCTCGTCGCCCGCCAGGGCCGGCCGGCCCACCAGCACTTGGCGGATGACCGGGCATGACGCCAGCGCCGTGGGGCCGAGCGCCGCCGGATTGGTGGGCACGTCCCGCCAGCCGAGGAAAGGGATACCGTCCTCGGCCAGGACCGCCTCGACCAGGGCCACCGACTGGCCGAGGGCCTGGGGCTCCCGCGGAAGGAAGAAGGCGCCGACGCCGAACGGCAGGCCGGGCTGCAGATGGAGACCGAGCCGATAGGCGTCGCGGTAGAACAGCCGGTGGGGGATCTGTGTCAGCAGCCCTGCGCCGTCGCCGGAGTTGTCGGTCGAGGCGGCCCCGCGGTGGGCCACCCGCGCCACCGCCTCCAGGGCCATCGACACCACCTCGTGGGAGCGCGCACCCGAGGCCTGGGCCACGAAGCCGACGCCGCAGGCGTCGTGCTCGCGGGTGGCGTCCAGCGCCTCGGACGGCGCGATCGCACGGTGTCGGGGGTCGGACGGATGGGGACCGGCCGGAAGGAGCCGCTGCCCAGTGGCGGCCACGGTACCTCCTGCGGGTGGCGCCCCCGCCGGACGGAGAGGGCGGCGCGAGCCAAGCAAAAGGCCCGCTCCAGAGCGGAGCGGGCCGGGGATCGTGCGCGAGAACCCTCGCTTACCCGGTCGCTCCCGAGGAGCTGGCAAGATTGCGAACGACGGCCGGGAGAATGTGGGCGGAGTTCATGGGCGTATTATTATGCACCAGCATGAATGCGTCAAGCCCCCGCCGGCGCTCGGCGACGCCCGCCGGGACGGCGCGGGGTGCCCCGGCCCGACCATCCTGGCCCGCAACCTCCACCCGACGCGGCCCTTGACAGCCCCCGGGACCGCCGGTTAGGCTGTGTAAATATCCAGCGGGCCACCTGCCGGCCTGCCACCGCCCAAGGATCCATGCTGCCCACTCTCGCGCTCCTCCTCGTCGTCCTTAGCGTCCTGCTTGCCGGCCTTCTCGGTGAGCATGACCACCGCGGCGTGCCGACACGAGCAACGTGAGACAGTAGCAGCGTCTCCACCGAATGCACCGGCGCCGCGGACCGAAAGGACCGCGGCGCTTTTCGTTTCACCCTTTGACTGACGAGCTCGGCACCGTATGGCACTCTCCGACATCCTGATCTTCGACACCACCCTGCGCGACGGCGAGCAGGCCCCCGGCAACAGTCTCTCGCCCGAGGAGAAGCTGCGACTTGCCCGGCAGCTCGACGCGCTCGGTGTGGACGTCATGGAGGCCGGCTTTCCGGCCGCGTCGGATGGCGACTTCCGGAGCGTCAATCAGATTGCCAGCGAGATCCGGCGGCCGGTCATTGCCGCGCTGGCGCGCTGCCACGAGCGGGACATCGAGCTGGCCGGCGAGGCGCTCGGGCCGGCGGCCCGGGGCCGGATCCACGTCTTCATCTCGACCTCCGATCTCCACATCCGGGAGAAGCTCAAGACCACCCGGGAGGACGTACTGGCGCGGGCGCGCGCGGCCATCCGTCAGGCGCGCCAGTACACCGACGACGTCGAGTTCTCCGCCGAGGACGCCAGCCGGACCGATCCCGATTTCCTCTGCCAGGTGGTCCAGGCGGCCGTGGAGGAAGGGGCCCGCACGGTCAACCTGCCGGATACGGTCGGCTACGCCATGCCGGCCGAGTACGGCGAGATGTTCCGGACCGTGCTGGCCCGGGTGCCGGGTGCCGCCGACGTGGTGCTCAGCGCCCATTGCCACGACGACCTCGGTCTCGCCGTGGCCAACTCGCTGGCCGCCATCGCCGCCGGGGCCCGGCAGGTCGAGTGCACGGTGAACGGCATCGGCGAGCGCGCCGGCAACGCCGCCCTGGAGGAGCTGGTGATGGCCAGCCACGTGCGCGGGCCGCTGCTCGGCTTCCGCTGTAACGTGGAGACCCGGGAGATCTACCGCACCAGCCAGCTGCTCTCGTACCTCACCGGCAGCTTCCCCCAGCCGAACAAGGCCATCGTCGGCCGCAACGCCTTCGCCCACGAGGCGGGGATCCACCAGCACGGCATGCTCCAGAACGGGCTCACCTACGAGATCATCCGGCCGGAGACGGTCGGCATCCCGCGCTCGACGCTGGTGCTGGGCAAGCACTCGGGGCGGCACGCGCTCGAGCGCCGCTACCGCGAACTGGGCTACGATCTGAGCGAGCTGCAGCTGGCCGAGGTCTACCGTCAGTTCACCGCCCTGGCCGACCGCAAGCGGGAGATCCTGGACGAGGACCTGCTGGCCCTGGTCCACGAGAGCTTCCACGACGCGCCCGAGGAGTACCAGCTGAGCCATCTGCGGGTGGTCTGCGGCAGCATTACCCCAACGGCCGAAGTCAGGATGCTGGGCCCCTGGGCCGGTGAGCGGTCGGCCCGGGGCACCGGCGACGGTCCAATCTCGGCCGCCTTCACCGCCATCAGCGAGATCCTGGGCCGGCCGATCGAGGTCCTGAGCCTGGCCCTCCGCTCGCTCACGCCCGGCCGGGACAGCGTGGGCCAGGTGTTTCTCCAGGCCAAGGTGGATGGCAAGTCCCTCTCCGGCAACGGCGCCTCGACCGACATCGTGGAGGCCAGCGCCCGGGCCCTGATCCACGCGCTCAACAAGGCCCATCACGCCGACCGGCTCGAGGCCAGCTCGCTCAACGCCATCTACCTGTGGGGCGTGTGATGGGGGAGCAGCTCACTGGCTCGCAGATCCTCTGCCGGGCCCTGCTGGAGGAGGGGGTGGACGTCCTGTTCGGGTATCCCGGCGGGGCCATCATGCCCTTCTACCATGCGCTGCCCGAATATCCCGGGCTCCGCCATGTGCTGGTGCGCCACGAGCAGGCCGCCGCCCACGCCGCCGACGGCTACGCCCGCGCCAGCGGCCGGGCCGGCGTCTGCGTCGCCACCTCGGGGCCGGGCGCCACCAACCTGGTGACCGGGATCGCCACGGCGCACATGGACAACACGCCCCTGGTGGCGATCACCGGGCAGGTGCCCCGCGCCATGATCGGCCGCGACGCGTTTCAGGAAACCGACATCATCGGCATCACCCAGCCGATCACCAAGCACAGCCGGCTGGTGGAGGACGTCGAGCAGCTGGCCGAGGCGGTGCACGAGGTCTTCGCGGTGGCGCGCGAGGGCCGGCCGGGCCCGGTGCTCCTGGATGTGCCCAAGGACGTGCAGAACCAGAAGCTCGAGTACGTCGGACGTGACCTTGCCCTGCCCGGCGCGTCGGGACGGCGGGAGGGGCTGACCGGTCGCCCGACCGCGACGGCGCTGGTCGAGGCCGCCCGCCTGATCGGCCGGGCCGAACGCCCGCTCATCCTGGCCGGCCACGGCGTCATCCTGAGCGATGCCTACGACGAGCTCCGCACCCTGGCCGAGCGGACCGACATCCCGGTCATCACCACACTGCTCGGCATCAGCGCCTTTCCCGAGTCGCACCCCCTGCACCTCGGCATGCCGGGCATGCACGGCGAGGTCCACGTCAACCGGGCCATCCAGCAGGCCGATGTCATCATCGGGATCGGGCTCCGATTCGATGACCGGGTGACCGGCAACCTGGCGGCGTTCGCCCGGGGGGCCAAGATCATTCACATCGAGCTCGACGCCTCGGAGATCGGCAAGAACGTGCCGGTGGCGGTGGGCCTGGTGGGAGATGCCCGGGCGATTGTGCGCGAGCTCCTCGAAGCGCTCGAGCCCAGGCACTGCGCCGCCTGGCGGGCCGAGATCGCCAGCTTCGTGCGCCCGCGAGTCGAAAACTTCAAGGGCGACCTGGTCCCCGAGGGCATTCTCGGCGCGCTCGAGGACGCGAGCCAGGGCCGCTGCACCGTCGTATCCGACGTGGGCCAGCACCAGATGTGGGTCGCCAAGCTCTTCCGCTACCAGCGGCCCAACACCCACATCACCTCGGGGGGGCTGGGCACCATGGGCTTCGCCGTGCCCGCCGCGATGGGCGTGGCGCTGGCCCGGCCGGGCGAGCCCGTGTGGGCGATCTCGGGCGACGGCGGCTTCCAGATGAACATGCAGGAGATCGCCACCATGGTGCAGGAAGGCATCCCGGTGAAGATGGCGATCTTCAACAACGGCTACCTGGGCATGGTCCGGCAATGGCAGCAGTTCTTCCACGGCCGCCGCTACTCGGCCACCCCGATCTGGAGCCCCGACTACGTCCGGCTGGCGGAGGCCTACGGCATTCCCGGCTGGCGGGTCGCGCACGGCGACCAGGTGAACGCCGCGCTCCGGGGCGCGCTGGACCACGACGGCCCGGCCCTGATCGAGTTCCTGATCGAACAGGAAGCCAACGTGTTCCCGATGATCCCGCCGGGCGCCTCGCTCAGCGAGCCGATCGAGTCGGAGGCGGTCACCGCATGATCATCACCCGGGCGGTGACCGTGCTGCTGGAGGATCACCTGATCACTTTTACTCGTGCCGTCGGACTGCTCCGGCGGCGAAACCTGCCTGTGCGCAGCCTCGCCGTGGGACCGACGGTGACGCCGGGCGTCTCGAGACTGACCATCATGATGCAAGCCGACGAATCCACCGCCGAGCGCGCCGTCCAGCACCTGCAGAAGGTGGTGGGCGTCCGGGCCGCGGCCGCCTTTCCCGCCCGTGACGGCGTGACCCGCGAGCTGGCGCTGGTGAAGGTGCGGGCCACCGGCGATCGCTACGGCGAGCTGCTGGACGTGGTCCAGCTCTACCATGCCTCGGTGGTGGACGACAGTCCCGAGGCCATCATCGTCGAGCTCACCGGATCGGAGGCCTTCGTGCTGTCCTGCATCCGGGCGCTCGAGCGGTTCGACGTGCTGGAGGTGGCCCGGAGCGGCGCCGTGGCGCTCGAGCTGGGCCTGACCGATGCCGGCGACCGGGTGCCGGCCAACATCTAACGAGAGACGGAGTCATGACCAACGATCCCGTGCGCGTGTACTACGACGCCGATGCCGACCGCGGCCGCCTTGCCGGCCGGACCTTCGCCATCATCGGCTACGGCAGCCAGGGGCACGCCCACGCCCTCAACCTCCGGGACAGCGGCGCCAAGGTCGTGGTCGGCCTGCGAAAGGGTGGCGGCTCCTGGGAGAAGGCCCGCGCCGCCGGCCTCGATGTCCGCACCGTCGCCGAGGCGGCGGCCGCCGCGGACGTGATCATGATGCTCACCCCCGACCAGGACGGCCGGGCGATCTACGAGGCCGGGGTGGCCCAGGGCCTGACCGCCGGCAAGACCCTGATGTTCGCTCACGGGTTCAACATTCACTACAACGAGATCTCGCCGCCGGCGGGGGTGGACGTCGCCATGGTGGCGCCCAAGTCGCCGGGCCACCTGGTGCGCAGCGAATTCGAAGGGGGCCGCGGAGTGCCGGGCCTGGTGGCGGTGCACCAGGACGCCAGCGGCCAGGCCCTGGCCAACGCCCTGGCCTACGCCTCGGGTATCGGCTGCACCCGGGCCGGCGTGATCGAGACTACCTTCCGCGAGGAGACCGAGACCGACCTGTTCGGCGAGCAGGCGGTGCTCTGCGGCGGGGTGACCGCGCTGGTCAAGGCCGGCTTCGAGACCCTCACCGAGGCCGGGTACCGGCCCGAAATGGCCTACTTCGAGTGCCTCCACGAGCTCAAGCTGATCGTGGACCTGATGTACCGGGGCGGCATGCAGTTCATGCGCTATTCCATCAGCGACACCGCCGAGTACGGCGATTACACCCGGGGACCCCGGGTCATCACCGAGGACACCCGGGCCGAGATGCGGCGCATCCTGGACGAGATCCAGAACGGGTCGTTCGCCCGGGAGTGGCTGGCCGAGAACCGGGCGGGTCGCCCCAACTTCGAGCGGATGCGCCAGGCCGATCGCGATCATCAGATCGAACAGGTGGGGGCCCAGCTGCGGGTCATGATGCCCTGGTCCGAAGAGGGCAAGGCCGCCGCGCAGCGGCCGGTGGCCGAGCCGAAGGAACCGGCGGCGCGGACGGCGGCCAGCGTTTCGTGACCGCCGCCCGCACCCTGTTCGAGAAGGTCTGGGACGCCCACGTGGTGGACGTCCCGGGCGCCCCGGCGGACGGGCCGGCGCTGCTGTACGTGGACCTACACCTGGTCCACGAGGTCACCTCACCCCAGGCCTTCGACGGCCTCCGCCTGGCCGGCCGCAAGGTCCGCCGGCCCGGCCTCACCGTGGCCACGGTGGACCACAACGTTCCCACGGGGGACCGCCGCCTGCCGATCGCGGACCAGGTATCGGCCCGCCAGGTCGCGGCCCTGGTCCGGAATGCCCGTGAGTTCGGGGTGGAGCTGTTCGACCTCGACAGCCCGGAGCAGGGCATCGTCCACGTGATCGGGCCCGAACTGGGCCTGACCCAGCCAGGTATGGTCATCGTGTGCGGCGATTCCCACACCTCGACCCACGGGGCCTTCGGGGCGCTGGCCTTCGGCATCGGCACCAGCGAGGTGGAGCACGTCCTGGCCACCCAGTGCATCGTCCAATCGCGGCCTCGCACGATGGAAGTCCGTTTCGAGGGCCTGCCCATGGCGGGGGTGACCGCCAAGGACCTGGTCCTGGCCCTGATTCGGCGCATCGGCACCGCCGGGGCCACCGGACACGTGATCGAGTACACCGGGGAGGCCATCCGGGCCCTGTCCATGGAAGGCCGGATGACCGTCTGCAACATGTCCATCGAGGCCGGCGCCAGGGCCGGGATGGTGGCCCCCGATGCCACCACCCTGACCTATCTCCAGGGCCGGTCCCGGGTCCCGACCGGCACCTCCGGGGATCGTCTGCGCGCGGCCTGGGGCGCCCTCCATACCGATCGGGACGCCCGCTTCGACGCCACCGTCGTGATCGATGCCGCCGGACTCGGCCCCCAGGTCACCTGGGGTACCAGCCCGGGCATGACCGCGGACATTACGGAGCGTGTGCCCGACCCTGCCGATCAGGCTTCGGACGCCGAGCGACAGTCCTATGCTCGAGCGCTCGAGTACATGGGACTCGAGGCCGGGACGCCGCTCGAGGGCCTGAAAGTGGATCGCGTCTTTCTCGGTTCGTGCACTAACGCCCGGATCGAGGATCTGCGCGATGCTGCCAAAGTGGCACGCGGACGCAAGGTGGCCGGCGGGGTCCGGGCGATGGTGGTACCGGGCTCGCAGCTGGTGAAGGCCCAGGCGGAGCGTGAGGGACTCGACCGGATCTTCACCGAGGCGGGGTTCGAGTGGCGCAATCCCGGCTGTTCGATGTGCCTGGGCATGAACGACGATATCCTCGGTCCCGGTGAACGATGCGCGTCGACGTCGAACCGGAATTTTGAGGGCCGGCAGGGCAGGGGAGGGCGAACCCACCTCGTCAGCCCGGTAATGGCGGTGGCCGCGGCGGTGGAGGGGCGTCTGGTGGACGTCCGGAGCTATATGCGGGGGTAAATGCAGGATTATGCGGCTTCATTCAGTGGTATTCGTATTCATGTAGTACCTTAGATGAGTCGCATAACAGTCACACATAAAATTATTTATCGATTTCAACTAGTATATATACTAGTTTCTCACCTCATAACTCTCGCATATTTATCCAAGAGCGTATGCAGCCCTTCTCCCGCCACTCCGGACGTGCCGTTTCGCTCCCCCGGGCGAACGTGGACACCGATCAGATCATTCCCAAACAGTTCCTCAAGCGGATCGAGCGGACCGGCTTCGGCCCCGCGCTGTTTTTCGATTGGCGCTACCTCGGCGACGGCAGCCCCAACCCCGCTTTCGAGCTGAACCGGCCGGACGCCGTCGGCGCCACGATCCTGATCGCCGGAAGCAATTTCGGCTGCGGCAGCTCTCGGGAGCACGCTCCCTGGGCCCTCGGCGAGTACGGATTTCGCGCCATTATCGCGCCCTCGTTTGCCGATATCTTCTTCGGCAACTGCTGCCAAAATGGCTTACTGCCGGTCGTCTTGCCAGAGGCCCAGGTCCAGGAACTGTTCCGGCGGGTAGCGGCCGGCTCGGGGTACGAACTCACAGTCGACCTGATCGAGCGGCGGGTCAGCGACGCTACCGGCTTCGATGCCGGCTTCGACATCGACGACTACCGGCGGGGGATGCTGCTGGACGGCCTGGACGAAATCGGGAAGACCCTGCGGGACGAGCCGGCCATTGCCGCCTTTGAGCGGCGCCGAGCCGAGGCCCGCGCCGAGGCGATCCCCACGTGAGTGACTACCGGATCGTCGTCCTCCCGGGTGATGGCATCGGGCCCGAGGTCACGGCCGAAGCCATTCGGGTGCTGCAGGCCGCGGGCGAGCTGTTCGGGTTCGGCCTCCGCCTGGCGGAGTATCCGGTGGGCGCCGCGGGGGTCGCCGCGGCCGACGACTCCTTGCCCCCGGTCACGGCCGAAGCGGTGGTCCAGGCCGACGCCGTCCTGCTCGGCGCCGTGGGCCACCCCTCCCTGGCGGCGGCCGAGGGCCGGCGGCGGCCCGAGGCCGGCCTCCTCGCCCTGAGGAAACTGCTCGGCGCCTATGCCAATCTCCGGCCGGCCGCCGTCCATCCGGCGCTGCGCCACGCTTCCCCGCTCCGGCCCGAGCGCCTGGAGGGAGTGAACCTGCTGATCGTCCGGGAGCTCCTGGGCGGCCTTTACTATGGCCAGCCCCGGGCCCTGGAGCGGGACACCGCGGTCAACACCATGCGCTACACTGCTCCCGAGATCGAGCGGGTGGCCAGGGTGGCGTTCGAGGCCGCTCGGGGCCGGCGCCGGCTGGTGACCTCGGTGGACAAGGCCAATGTGCTGGAGGTGTCGCAACTGTGGCGGGAGACCGTCACCCGGATTGGGCTCGACTATCCGGACGTCCGGCTGGAACACCTGTACGTGGATTATGCCGCCATGCGACTGGTGGCCCAGCCGGCGGCGATCGACGTCCTCCTGACCGAGAACTTGTTCGGCGACATCCTGAGCGACGAGGCGGCGGTCCTCACCGGATCGCTCGGCCTGCTGCCGTCCGCCTCGATCGGCGACGGGCCCGGCCTGTTCGAGCCGGTCCATGGCTCCGCGCCCGACATCGCCGGGCACGGAATCGCCAACCCGCTTGGCGCCATTGCCTCGGCAGCCATGCTGTTACGGTACGGCTTGAAGCAGCCCGAGGCCGCCGACCGGGTGGACCAGGCGATCTCCGAGGCGCTGAGTGGTGGGGCGCGGACGGCAGACATCGCCCGTGCGGGCGAGGACACGCTGAGTACCCGCGAGATGGGGGAACGGGTGGCCTCCCTCCTGCTTGGGGCCGGAGTCCCCTAGGTCCCGGGACCTCCCGCCTGCGCCGCTCCGGGATCAGACGGGCCGCTGCCCGTCCGTTCCCACCGCCACACCCACAGGGCGGCCCATCCGAGGCCGAGCAGCAGCCCGCCCGCCGAATCCGTCGGCCAGTGCATCCCCAGGTACACGCGCGAGAACGCGATCAGGACCGAGAGCCCGGCCGCCGCGGCCAGCAGCGACAGCCGGGCCACTCGGGGCCATGGCGCCGTCCAGATCAGGGCCCCAAGCCCGAACACCAGCGGGGCCAGCGTGGCGTGTCCTGACGGGAAGGCGTACCAGCCGCTCCCGCGCATCAGGCGGGGAATAACGTGGGGCCGGGCACGGCGGAAGGCAAACTTGAACAGGCCGTAGAGCGCCCACCCACTGAGGGCGGCGCTGGCGTAGCCCAGGGCCTCGGCGCGCCGCCGGACCACCGCGAGCCGGACACTGAGGAAGAGCGCAAGCGGGATTTCGATGGCGCCCGAGCCCAGGACGCTGGCGGCGCGCATGAGGCGGGTGGCCCAGAGCGGTCGATGCGGCTCGAGCGCGAGCATCCAGCGCAGGTCCAGCGCCTGGGTCCACCCCAGCTGGACCGCGACCGAGAGTGTCGCGAAGAGCGTGAGGCAGATTCCGGCGACCACCACGGCCGTGCGCCCGCGCGCGAACGAATGGGGCCGGTCGGAGGGAGGCGAAGCCGGCGTGCCGGGAATAGGATCGGTCCCGCTAGAGATCGGTCACCGCGCCCAGGCTGGCGCTCGATACCTGCCGGGCGTACTTGTGCAGCACGCCTGCGGTGTACCGCGGCGCCGGCGGCCGCCAGGCGGCCTGCCGTCGGGCAAGCTCCTCGCCCGCCACGTCGAGCGTCAGCAGCCGTGCCTCGGCGTCGATCGTAATCGGATCTCCCTCTGCCACTAGGGCGAGGGGGCCGCCCACCGCCGCCTCTGGCGCCACGTGCCCCACCACCAATCCGTAGGTCCCGCCCGAGAAGCGGCCGTCGGTGATCAGGGCGACCGAATCCCCCAGCCCGGCACCGATGATGGCCGAAGTCGGCGCCAGCATCTCCCGCATGCCGGGGCCGCCGCGGGGACCCTCGTAGCGGATCACGAGGACGTCGCCCGGCCGGATGGCGCCGGCCAGGATCGCCTCGAGGCAGGACTCCTCCGACTCGAACACCCGGGCGGGACCGGTGATCCGCGGCTCCTTCACCCCGGTGATCTTGGCGACCGAGCCCTCCGGGGCCAGGTTGCCGCGGAGGACCGCCAGGTGCCCGTGCGCGTACACGGGCCGCGCCCAAGGCCGGATCACGTCCTGATCGGTGCGCGGCTCGGCCGGCACCTCGGCCAGGGTCTCGGCGATCGTCTGGCCCGTGATCGTCAGCGCGTCGCCGTGGAGCAGGCCCCGGTCCAACAGCATCTTCATCACCTGGGGCACGCCCCCGGCGACATGCAGGTCGGTGGCCACATAGCGGCCGGAAGGCTTGAGGTCACAAAGGACAGGCACCCGGGCGCGGATGGGCTCGAAGTCGTCGAGCCGCAGCGGCACGCCGGCCGAGTGGGCGATGGCGAGGAGGTGGAGGACGGCGTTGGTGCTGCCACCGAGGGCCATAGTGAGGGCGATGCCGTTCTCGAACGCCTCGCGCGTGAGGATCTGGCGGGGGAGGAGCTGGCGCCGCACCGCCGCCACCAGAACCTCGCCCGACCGGGCCGCGCTGTCGGCCTTCTCCGGGTCCTCGGCGGCCATGGTCGACGAGCCGGGCAGGCTCAGGCCCATGGCCTCGATCACGGAGGACATCGTGTTGGCGGTGAACATGCCGCCGCACGAGCCCTTGCCGGGACAGGCGTGGCGCTCGACCTCGAGCAGCTCCTCCTCGCCGATCCGACCGGCGCTGAACTGCCCCACGGCTTCGAAGGCGCTCACCACCGTCAGGTCCCGGCCGTGGAGATGCCCCGGCTTGATCGTGCCGCCGTAGACGAAGATGGCGGGGATGTTCATCCGGGCGATCGCGATCATGGCGCCGGGCATGTTCTTGTCGCAGCCGCCCACGGCCACGACCCCGTCCATGCTCTCCGCCCCACAGGCGGTCTCGATCGAGTCCGCGATCACCTCGCGGGACACGAGCGAATACTTCATCCCCTCGGTGCCCATCGAGATGCCGTCGCTTACCGTGATGGTGCCGAACAGCTGGGGCATCGCCCCGGCCGCCCGCACCGCGCCCTCGGCCCGGTGCGCCAGCACGTCGAGGCCGGCGTTGCAGGGCGTGATGGTGCTGTACCCGTTGGCGATTCCGATGATCGGCTTGCCGAAGTCGCCGTCGCCGAAGCCGACGGCCCGGAGCATCGCCCGGTTGGGGGCGCGCTGCACGCCGGCGGTGATGGCGTCGCTGCGAAGAGGGGTCATGGCGGTGCAATCTAGGCGGCGAGACGGAAGGAACAAAGACGACTGGCGCGTCGCCGGAGCCGTGCGGGACGACGCGCGACCGCGGGGCTCAGTGCCCGGCCATTTCGCCCCCCGGCTCCGCCAGGCGCCGTCGGCGCAAGCTCCAGCGGAGCAGGGGTGGAGTGACCAGGGTGGTCGCCATGACCATGAGGACGATGGTGGCGTACGTGGTGGCGTCGAGGATCGGTTGGCCGTGGAGGCGCAGCCCCCGTCCGAGGCTGGCGAAGATGAGGCCGACCTCGCCCCGCGGGATCATGCCGATCCCGATGGTGAGCCGGTCCAGCGGCGCGCCCAGCCCGCCCAGGCCGCAGACCTGCTTGCCCAGGATCGCGGCCAACGTGAGCAGCCCGGCCAGCTGCAGGATCTGGGGGTGCGCCAGCGTGTGGAGATCGACCCGCATCCCCATCAAAACGAAGAAGACCGGGACCAGCAGGCTGGTGAGGGGTTGAAGCAGCTCGGCCAGCGGACGGTGCCCGCGGGCGGCGAGCGGCTCGTAATGGGCCGGCTCGACCACCAAGCCGGCCGCGTAGGCCCCGACGATGGGGGCCAGCCCCACCGCCGACGCCAGCGCCGCCAGCCCAAAGCAGGGCACCAGCGCCGCCGCGAGCCCGGTGCCCTTCCCCCTCAGGCCCGCGGCCAGGGCGAAGAGCCGGGGCGAGAGCCAGGTGCCGGCCCAGAGGGCCGTGGCCAGAAATCCCACCGCCTTGACGAGCACCCAGGCGATCCCCGAGGCCGACAGCGCCCCGCCGACGTCCGCCGCCTGGATCATGCTCCCCACCACGGCCAGGATCACCAGGCCGAGCACGTCGTCGATGACGGCGGCGCCGAGAATGATCCGGGCCTCCACCGAGCGGCTCTGCCCCAGGTCGCGAAGGACCCGGGCGGTGATGCCGACGCTGGTCGCGGTGAGGGCGGCCCCCAGAAACAGGTAGACGTACCAGCTTCGGCCGGGCAGCGTCGCGGCCCCAACGCTCCAGCCGAGGATCCAGGGAGCAGCCACGCCCAGCATGGCGACCAGCAAGGCCCGGCCGCCGACCTGGCGCATCTCGCCGACCGTGGACTCGAGGCCGACTTCGAAGAGGAGGAGGATGACCCCCAGTCGGGCCAGCCCGTCGACCAGGGGACTTTGCGCCAACGTGGAAGGCCAGGTCCAGCCGGCGAGGCCCAGGTTGCCGAGCAGCACGCCGCCGACGAGCTCGCCAAGCACCGCCGGCTGTCCGAAGGCCTCCGCGAGATGGCCGCCCAGGGCGGCCACCGCGAGGATGGCCGTGAGCGCGAGAGCGAGCGTCGCGCCCGAGTCCACCTCGGTCCCGCTCAGGTGTGGGTGGCTTCGAGCGCGTGCCGCTGGACCGAATCGGCGGTCACGGGCGTCAGCGCGGCGTTGTCCCGCTCCCCGGTCCGGATCCGGATGACGCTCTCGATCGGCTGGACGAAGATCTTGCCGTCGCCCACCATGCCGGTGCGGGCCGACTTGAGGATGGCCTCGATGGTGGGCTGCACGAACGGCTCGGAACAGACCATCTCGATCTTCATTTTTTCGCGGAACTCGAGCACCACGCTGGAGGCGCGATAGTGCTCGATCAGCTCCTTCTCACCGCCGTGGCCGCTCACGCGCGTGATGGTGATGCCGGTGACGCCGGCGCGAAACAGCGCGCTCTTCACGTCGGCCAGGCGCTCGGGGCGGATGACACAGGTGATCAGCTTCATCGCCGGACCTTTCGAGGAAAAGGGACGGCGGGTCGGCCGGATCGAACTCCGATCCGCCGCCCGCCGCAGGTGACACGAGCTGCTACGCCGCGATACTGGTGGCCGACTTGGCCACGGGCGTGCCCTGCAGGACCACGCCCACGGCCAGGTCCGAGGCGTCCGGGTAGGCCAGGGTGCCCATCTCCGGAATGTCGAGGCCCAGCTCTTCCACTTCGGCCGACACCCGATGGCCGCGTGCGATCAGGCCGGTGATGCCCCAGGCCAACGATCCCAGGGCGCCGACCTCGATGATGTTTGTGAGCCCGCCGATGGATTGGGCCGCGTTCTGGCCGGCGTCGCCATAGAACAGGCCGGTCACCGCCCCGGGCACGCCGTTGAGGCCGTCGCCGTAGGTGCCGTCGGCCAGCAGGCCCAGCGCCAGAATGCCCCACAGACCGTTGATGCCGTGGACCGAGATGGCGCCGACCGGGTCGTCGAGCTTGAGGCTCCGCTCGACCCAGAACACGGCCCAGCACACCAGCCCGCCGGCGATGCCGCCGATCAGGACCGCGGAGGGCGCGGTGACGAAGGCGCAGGGCGCCGTGATCGCCACCAGCCCCGCCAGGGCGCCGTTGGCTATCATGGACGGGTCCGGCTTGCCGTACCGGAGCCACATGTAAATCATCGCCGTGACGCTGCCGGCCGCGCCGGCCAGCATGGTATTGGTGGCGATGACGCCGATCCGGAGATCGGCCCCGGCCAGGGTCGAGCCGGCGTTGAAGCCGAACCAGCCGAACATCAGGATGAAGGTGCCCACGAGCGCCATCGGAATGTTGTGTCCGGGGATGGCGTTGACGGTGCCGTCGGCGTTGTACTTGCCCCGGCGGGCGCCCAGCAGCTTGCAGGTCACGAGTGCCAGCACGCCGCCGGTCATGTGGACCACCGAGCTGCCGGCGAAGTCGACGTGGCCGTGCCCGAGGCCGAAATTCGCCCCCAGCTGCGAGAGCCAGCCGCCGGCCCAGACCCAGTTGGCATAGAGGGGATAGATCAGGCCCCCGATGAAGATGCTGAACACAACGAAGGACGCGAACTTCCAGCGCTCGGCCAGCGCCCCGGTCGGAATCGTGGCGGCGGTGTCCATGAACACCATCTGGAACAGGAAGTAGGCGAACACCGGAGCGGTGTAGGCCACGCCTGTCAGGAAGAACCCGGTGGTGCCGAACAGGCCGAACGGCTTGCCGAAGAGAGTGATGACGAACTCATGGTTGAGCTGGTCGTACCCGCCGAGCGTACCGAGGGCGCCCACACCGCCGGCCTGAATCGCAAACCCGGTGGCCCAATAGGCCAGCATACCGATACCGTAGACCATGAAGTTCATGGTCATGGTATGGCTGGCGTTCTTGGCCCGGGTGAAGCCGGCCTCGACCAGGGCAAAGCCGGCCTGCATGAACATGACCAGGAAGCCGGCCACCAGGGTCCACATGAAATTGAGGGCAACCGTATTGTCGGCGGCGGACTTGGCCACGTCCGTGAGGCTGGGGGTAGTCGGTGCGCCCTGCGCCAGCAACGCGGCTGGGGCCAGGGCACAGAGCGCGATGAGTGTGGAGCCCCATCGGACTTGTCCTCGCATATCGCTTCCCGGGTTGGAGAGTGGTGCGGCCGCGGGGGCCACTGGCGGGGCGCATGCTGTCATGCGGCGCCAAGGGGAGTATGCATTCTGGTACGATCAGTGTCAAGGATTTTCTGCATATTCTGCCAAATATGATGAGCGTTTATGCAGATTTGATCGCCCATTATCTGAATCGGGCCTATTATTGCCGCATATTCGGCCCATTTTTAGGAGCAGCTACGCGGCAATCGGAGCGGCGGCGGGCGCCCCGTCCGGCTCCGGGTGCCTTCCCGCCATCGGGATTAGTCTTTAGTGTCCGAATCACCCCCCACCCGAGAGGCCCACTGCCCCTGCTGGTCTGTTCGTCCTGCCGTGCCCCGCTCCCCGGCGGGACCGCCCACTGCCCCCGGTGCGGGCCGGGCAGCCTGGCGCTGCTGGGTAGCGACCATCCGCCGGCCGCCGACCGGCCCGATCCCGGCCGGAGTGAGACCCTCGGCCGGGCGCTCGGCCGACAGTACCGGGTGACCCGGCTGCTGGGGCGGGGCGGCTTCGCCGAGGTCTACGAGGTGCGCGATGAGGACCTGCAGCGGCGACTCGCGGTCAAGGTGCTCCGAGCAGACATCCCCTGGAGTCTTGCCACCCTCGCCCGGTTCAAGCAGGAGGGCCGCGCGATCGCGCGACTCAGCCATCCCAACACCCTGCCGATCCATTTCGTCGGCGAGGCCGAGGGGCTGATCTTCTATGTGATGCCGTTCTGCGAGGGGCGGACCCTGGCGGAGATCCTCCGGGCCGAGGGCGCCCTGGTGGTGTCGCGGGCCCTCGCCATCGCCGAGCCGATCCTGGAGACGCTGCAGCACGCGCACGAGCAGGGGCTGGTCCACCGCGACGTCAAGCCGGACAACATCCTGATCGAGGCCGGAACCGGCCGCCCCCTGCTGGTGGATTTCGGGATCGTGAAGTACCTCGACGGCGCCGCCGGCCACACCCAGACCGGTTTCATCGTGGGCACCCCCCTCTATATGAGTCCCGAGCAGGCGCTCGGCCGCACCGACGTGGACGCCAGGGCCGACGTCTATGGCATGGGCGTGGTGTTGTTCCAGATGCTGACCGGGGCGCCGCCGTTCGAGGGCAACGATTCGCAGGAGATCGTCAACCGCCACCTGCACCAGCCAGTGCCGGTGGCAACGCTTTCCCGCGACCGGGTCCCGGCCTGGCTCTCCGCCGTCGTCGTCCGCTGTCTCGCCAAGCACCCTGACGACCGGTTCGCTAGCGCTCGGGCGGTGCTCGAGGCGATGCAGGGGGGACGGGCTTCCGCCGCGACTCTGCCGACCGACGGGGAGACGCCCCGGGAGTGGTCCCGGTTGCCGCTGGCCGCCGAGGACGAGACGCCCACCGCGGCCATGCCTCGCCCCCGGACCCGGCGGCCGGCCGGCCGCCGCCGGACGCTCGTAGGGGTAGGGTTGGTGGCGGCGGTGGGGGTGCTCTGGGCCTCGGTGCGGCCGCATCCGGGTGGGAGGGCGCCGGGCGCGATGGCACCGCCCGGCGCTGCTGCCCTGGTCGTCCACAATCGGCTGACCGAGCCGATCGCGGTGACGACGGAGGACACCGGCCTCACCGTCTTGCCGGGTGACAGTCTCCGCCTCCCGCTCCAGGCCGGCCGGCCGCTCGAGGCCCACTGGGCGATGGTGCGCCCGGCGGGGTCGGACGGCCGCATGCTCGGGAGCGAGCTCGAGGGGAGCATCGTGAGCGATCAGGTCGGGGGCGATCTCCGCGAAGTGGTCGATGCCGCGCCGGACGGACGCCGCCGGTTCTCGCCGCTGCTGGTCAACGCGACCCCGCGGCCGCTCCGGGCCACCGTCGTGAGCGGCCGCGATTCGGCCGACTGCGCCTGCACCATCGCGCCGGGCGACTCGCTCCGCCTCGGCTACTATCTGCTGCTGCCCGGCAGCGGCGTGCGGGTACACGACACCGCCCGGGCCGGCGCGCGCTTCGATGCCATGGCCGCGGCGGTGGACTCGAGCAGCGGGGCGGTGGTCTTCCGGGTGACCTCCAGCGCTCTCAACGCGCCCGTGCGCCGGGCCGCCGTCCCCGCCCGCAGGCCGGCGGCGCGCAATCCGCTGCAAGGTATTCTTCCCGTCCGCTGATGACCGCGCCCGGTCCGCCGCCGCCCGCCGCCCCGGCCGACCGGGCGCGTCGCATTCCCGGGCTGGCCGTCGTGCTGGTGCTCCTGCTCGTGGCGGTCGCGGGGGCAGGCGTGGTCGTGCTGCTGCGGCCCCGCCTGTCGTTCACCAACGGGCTGACCGCGCCAGTTCGTCTAGTGGTCGGGGAGGGGAACCCTCGCACGGTCGCCCCTGGCGGGACGGTGCGGATCGCGGTGGCGCGCGGCGCCGCGGCCGTGGCGCAGTGGGAGCTGGTGCGGCCGCGCTCCGCCGACGGGAGGCCCATGGGAGCCGAGCTGCGCGGCTCGGCCGTGCTCCGGGGGCCGTCGGGCACCATGCAGGTCGTCGCCGGCAGCCGGACGGCGGACCATGCCTACTTCGCGCCCCTCATCACCAACGCGTCGGCCCAGCCGTTGCGCGTGCTGGTCAATGCCGGACTACAGGGTGCCCTGGACTGCGGCTGCGCGGTGCGTCCGGGGGCGCGCCGGGTGTTCATCGGCTACTACCCGCTGTACCGCAACAGCATCGTACAGGTGCGCGGGGCGGGCTCGGCAACGGCGGCGTTCCGGGATCTGGGGCCGCAGGTGACCAGCACCAACGGGACGGTAGGCCTGCGGTTCGAGGACAGGGATCTGCGGCGGCGGTGAGCGGGTCGGGGGACGACTAGTCGGGGTCGCGCGGCCGCCGCTTGGCGCCGAGGGCGCTGCCCGGCGTCACGGCCGCAAAGCCGAACTTCTCCCGCAGCTGGTCCACGGCGGCCGACAATTCGCGCAGCCGCCGGCGGGCCGGCGGCTCGAACAGGTCGGCCTCGGCCGCGTGCCCCAGGTTGGTGGCGGAGATCCCGATGAGCCGGACGCCCCGATCTCGGCCCCGCACCTCGGCAAAGGCCACGCGGAACAGGTCGCGGGCGGTGGCGTAGAGCTCGCCATCGAGATCGGTGGCCACGTCCAGCGTATGCCGGCGGGTCACGGTGTGGAAGTCGTCGTGGCGCAGCTTGAGCGTGACGGTGCGGGCCACCAGGTGCTCGTCCCGCAGCTGCCCGGCCACGCGCGCGGTGAGCAGTGACAGGGTGGCCTCGAGCGTCGCCGGATCGCGCAAATCGCGCGACAGGGTGGTTTCCCGGCTCACCGAGCTCGGCAGTCGGCCTCCCCGGAGGGTGCTGCCGCCGTAGCCGTGGACCCGCCGCTTCAGGGCCCGCGCCTCGGGACCGATCAGCCGCTCCAGCGCGGCTTCCTCCATCCGCTGCACCTGCCAGACGTCCGCCAGCCCCAGCTCCTTCCAGCGCACGGCGGTTTTGGGCCCGACGCCGGGCATCGCCGAGAGGGCGAGCCCGGCCAGAAATCCTTCCTCCCATCCGGCCCTGACCTCCATTAAGCCCCGGGGTTTGGCGGCATCCGACGCCAGCTTGGCGATCATCCGGTTAGAGCCGATCCCCACGCTGCAGTCGAGGCCGCTGTCGCGCCGGACCTCGTCCCGGAGCTGTTCGGCGATCGGGAGGAGCGAGATCGGATAGAGGCGCTCGGTCCCGGCGAAATCGAGGTAGGCCTCGTCGAGTGAGGCCATCACGACCGTCGGGCTGAAGCGCTCGAGCACCGTGCGGACGGTCCGGGAGGCATTCCGATAATCGGGGAACGCGCCCTGGAAGAAGGTGGCCTGGGGACAGAGCCGCACGGCCTGGGCGATCGGCATGCCGGCGTGGATCCCGTACCGCCGGGCCCCGTACGAGGCCGACTGCACCACCCCGCGCTGGTCCCGCCGGCCGCCGACGACCAGCATCTCGATGTTGCGCAGCTCCGGGTGGCGCTGGCGGCACACTTCGACGAAGAAGGCGTCGAGATCGACATGGAGGATGCGGGCGCCCATCGCCGGAAATTAGTCGGCTTCGGTCGCCGGGGGCCGTCGCGGCTGTGCCCCGCTCGCGATCCCACCCCCATGCCATCCGGGCCGGCTTCGGCTAGCTTTGAGCGGCCCGCTCCCCCCAGCTCGCTCCCGCGCGATTGACGAAAGGATCGCCGTTTCGATGTCCGTCGGCTTCCTCGGTCTCGGCGCCATCGGCACTCCGATGGCCGCCCACCTGGCCCGGCGCGGGCCGCTCACGGTCTGGAATCGCACCACCGCGCGGGCCACCGAGTTTGCCGCCCGCCACGGAGCCGTCGCCGCGGCCACCCCGCGCGAGGCGGCCGCCACGGCCGACGTCGTCATCACTTGCCTGGGCACCTCGGGCGACGTGGCCTCGCTGCTCGACGGGCCCGACGGTCTCCTGGCCGGTCTCCGCGCGGGGACCCTCTTCCTCGACTGCACTTCGGGCGATCCGCCCACGTCGCGGCGAATCGCCGAACGGCTGGCGGCGCAGGGCGTGGCCTTCGCGGACGCCCCGGTGAGCGGGGGCACCAACGGGGCCGAGGCCGGCGCCCTCACCGTGATGGTGGGCGCGGACGAGGCGACCTTCGCCCGGGCCCGGCCGGTGCTGGAGGCGTTCGGCGGGCGGATCGCGCACGTGGGACCGGTGGGCGCGGGGGATGCGCTCAAGGCCGTGAACAACGCGCTGCTGGCGGTCAACATTCTCGCCGCTGCGGAGGGCCTGAGCGCGCTGGCCAAGGCCGGCGTGGCGCCCCGGACAGCCCTGGAGGTGCTCAATGACTCGAGCGGCCGCTCGTTCGTGAGCGAGGTGCTGGTGCCCGAGCGGGTGCTCACCGGCGCCTGGCCGCGGACCTTTCGGCTGGCGTTGCTGGACAAGGACGTGGGCATCGCGACCGATCTGCTGGGACAGACCGGCGTACCCGGCCCGATGCTCGAGCTGGCCCACGCGCTGCTTGCGGCGGCCCGGGCCGAGCTCGGCGAGGCGGCCGACTACCTCGATCCGATCCGCTTGACCGAGCGCCAGGCCGGGGTGGAGATTCGCGGCTGATGCCCACTTGCCGCGCTGCCCCGCTGTCCTCACTTTCCGTCCACCTGCCCGAGCCGAGCCCATGAGCGACTGGGGAATCACCACCAAGGTGCCCGCCGAAGTCGCGCTGATCGAAGGCCTCGTCCTCGAGGGCGACCTTCATCTGTATGCGCGGCCGACGTATCCTCCCGGACCCGAGACGCCGCTCGAGATGCTCAACCGGGGCGACGTGTTCTTCGCGCTCACCCTGAACGGCGGCGTCACCTTCGTCCACAAGTCGCAGGTGGTGGTGGTGACCTGCCGGGGCCAGTCGCGGATGAGCGACCCCGACCGCCTCACGGCCGCGCGGCGGATCGAGCTGCAGGTGATCACGCAGCCCGGGGCCGAGTTCCGGGGGCAGGTCGTGGCCGAGCTGCCGCCCTCCCGCGGCCGGACGCTCGATTTCCTCAACGGCGCCGACGCCTTCTTCGAGCTCTGCGCCGACGACGTCAGCTGGTATTTCAACAAATCGCGCATTCGTCTCGCGCGGCCCCTCGACTGAGACTGCCTGTGGCCCGGCTCGACCGTCTGATCCAGGTGATGTATGAGCAGCGCGGTGACGCGCTGCGGCTCGCCGTCGGCAAACCGGCGACGCTCCTCGCCAACGGCTCCGCGCGCCCGCTGACCCGGGATCCGCTGACCGACGTCCAGATCCTCGCCCTCGCGCGCGAGGTGTCCGACGCCGAGGTGGGGGCCCGGCTCGGGAGCGCGGCGTCGCTCAGCTTTCCCTACCAGTCGCCCAGCGGCCCGGTCACCATCGCGCTCACCCGCGACGGGACCGCGCCGCTGATCGAGGTCCGGGCCAGCGGACCGGCGGTGACGCCGGCCGGCGCCGGTCCGGCGGCCGCGGCCTCGCCCGTCGCGGTGACCGGCCGAAGCAGCGCTGAGCTGGCCGAGGCCCGCGCCGCCCTCGACGTGCTCTTCCGCCGACTGGTAGATGCGGGCGCCTCCGATCTCCACCTCCGGAGCGGCGAGCCCCCGCTGCTCCGGCTCCACGGGGAGCTGGTCCGGGAGGAGCTCCCGGCCATTCCGGCCGAGCGGCTGGAGTTGCTGCTGCTCAGCATCATGACGCCGCGCGAGGTGGGCGAGTTCCGCGAGATGGGCGACACCGACTGGGCCTACGAGATCGCCGACCTGGCCCGATTCCGCTGCAACGCCGGGCGCGATCGGCACGGCCCCATGGCGGTGTTCCGGGTGATTCCCGCCGTCATCCGCACGGCCGACGAGATGGGCCTGAGCCGCGAAGTGCAAAACCTCTGCTACCTGACCAAGGGTCTGGTGGTCGTGACCGGCCCCACCGGCTAGGGCAAGAGCACCACGCTGTCGGCCATGGTGGATCTGGTCAACCGGAACCGGACCGACCACATCATCACGATCGAGGACCCGATCGAGTTCGTCCACCCGAGCAAGAAGTGCCTGGTGACCCAGCGTCAGGTCGGGGTCCACACCCGCTCCTTCAAGCAGGCGCTCCGCGCGGCGCTGCGAGAGGACCCCGACATCATCCTGGTGGGCGAGATGCGTGACCTGGAGACGGTCTCCATCGCGATCGAGACGGCGGAGACCGGCCATCTGGTGTTCGGCACGCTGCACACCACGACGGCCGCCTCCACGATCGACCGGATCATCGACCAGTTCCCGCCCGACCGGCAGTCGCAGGTGCGGGTGATGCTCTCCGAGTCGCTCCGGGGGGTGATCTCCCAGACGCTGTGCAAGAGAGTCGGGGGCGGGCGGGTGGCCGCGCGAGAGATTCTGCTCTCGATCCCGGCCATCTCCAATCTGATCCGCGAGGGCAAGACCTTCCAGATTCCATCGGTGATGCAGACGAACCGCAAGGCCGGGATGGTGACGCTCAACGACGCGCTCATGGAGCTGGTGGACGCCAAGCTGGTGGAACCGAAGGAGGCGTACATGAAGGCCGTCGAGAAGACCGGCTTCGCCGCCGGGCTCAAGGCCAAGCGACATGACGTCTCCTTCCTCGGCGAGGGATGAGACCGGGCGCGAGCCGCCCGGGCCGTCGCCCATCCTCGTTCTGGTCAATCCCCAGGACATCGTCAACATCGCGAGCGCCGTGCGCATCGCCAAGAACTTCGGGATCGAGCGGATGCGGCTCGTCGATCCCGAGGTGTTCGATCCCTGGCGGATCGAGGGAATCGCCCACAACACCGCGGACTTCGTGGCCCGGATCGAGATCGTTCCCTCGCTCCAGGCCGCCCTGGCGGACTGCGTGTCCGCCTACGTCCTCACCGGGCGCGAGCGGGCGGCCAAGCGGCGCACCCTCCGCCCGCGCGAGGCGGCGGGCGAGCTCGTGGGCGAGCTGACGCTGGGGCCGGTCGCGCTGGTGGCCGGCCGGGAGGACAGCGGGCTCACCAACGCCGAGCTGGATCTCTGCCGCACCGTCGTCACCATCGCCACCGACCCGCGCCATCCCTCGCTCAACCTGGCCCAGGCGGTGGCGATCATGGCGTACGAGATCTGGTCCGCGCGGGGCGGGGACGCGCTGCCGCTCAAGCCGCCGCGGAACGCCGCTCCGCCCGCCACCGCCGGGCAGCTCGAGATCCTGTTCGCCGACTGGCACCGGGCGCTCTGGGCCATCGATTTCTTCAAGACCCGACGATCGGAGAACGTGATGCGCTCGTTTCGCGAGATCGTCTACCGGGCGGAGTTGGACGGCCGGGAGGCCTCGCTGGTGCGGGCCATGGGCATCGAAATGGTCCGCTACCTCCAGCGGGTCGGTGCGCCCCTGGCCGGCGCGCCGCCCGAGGACGGGGACATTTCGGGGGATGACGGGGTATGAGCCGGCATCGCTCCAGCGCCTACTGGGCCGCCAACCGCTATCTCGACGAAGCGGTCGAGCCTGCGGCCGGCGCCCCGCTCGAGGACCTGCCGGCGGCTGCCTCGGCCCGGTTCAAGGCGCTGCGCGCCGGTCTGACGGCACTGGACGGCGTGGCCGAGGCGGTCCGCTTCATGGGAACCAGCTGGCGCTGGGCCTGGGAGTACGGGGTCGGCAACCGGAAGCTCTGCTGGGTCCATGTGATCGGCGACGCGCTCTCGGCCACCTTCACGGTGAGCGATTCGGAGGAGGATCGGCTGCGCCGGGCGGGCCGGGTGCCGGCCGACGTCAATCGGGCGATCGCCGAAGGGCAGCGCACCGGGCCGCTCAAGTGGTGCTGGGTGCCGCTGGACGACCGGCGCGCGATCGACACCTTCCTCCGGCTGGCCGCGCGCAAGGCGGAGTGGCTGGCGGAGCGGCCGGCGCCGCATCGGTCGCCCCAATTGCGGGCTCGCCGCCGGGCCGCGGGATCGGGTGACGATTCCGAGTGAAGCACTCGGGATCTGCCTGAGTTCGGGTTGTGTAGTTGGATGCGCGGACTATACTTCGGCGCGTTCTCGGCCAAGAGCGTTCGTCTGAAGTTCCGGTCAAGTGAATGATTTCACGAGTGGGCGGCGGGGCCTCTCCTTCAGCGTGGGATCGATAATGCGTACGATGGCTCTCGTGCTGGGCGGCGTCAGCGCCACCGCACTCGCGGCCCTGCTCGCGTTCGGTGGCGCGCCCGGCCAGGCGCAGCAGGCCAAGACGGCCGCCGATTCGAGCACCGCGCCCGTGATCAGCGATACCGGGTCGCTCAAGGGGCCGCGCCAGCCGATCTTCTTCCGCCACGACATCCACGCCGGCGAGTTCAAGATGCAGTGCCAGTACTGCCACTATTCGGTGGCGGTGTCGTCGGAGCCCGGCATACCCTCGATGCAGACCTGCATGGGCTGCCATCTGGTGGTGTCGGGCAGCGACAGCTCGGCCAAGGCGGAGATCAAGAAGGTCCGCCAGGCCTGGAACGACAAGAAGCCGGTCGAGTGGGTCCGGATCCACGCCCTCGCGCGCCACGCCCACTTCCCCCATCAGCGGCACATCAAGGCCCTCGGCCCCAACGCCTGCACCACCTGCCACGGCGACGTGACCCGCATGCCTCAGGTCTTCAAGGTGAACAACGTCAACAATATGGGGTTCTGCATCACCTGCCACGTCGAGCGCAAGGTCGCGCGCGACTGTTCGGTGTGTCACTACTGATGTCGACCGCCCCGCGGGACCCTGCGCGAAGCGAAGGAACCATGGCCCAACGCCTGACGTCCGATCCGGAGCCTCCGTCCCCGATGGACCGCCGGAAGTTCCTCACCGTGGTCGGCGCCACCGGCGGCGGCGCGCTCGCGCTCTCCGGCTGCTCCACCAGCCGGGTCGAGAAGCTGGTGCCGTACCTGGTGCAGTCCGAGGACCAGATTCCCGGCGTCGCCACCTTCTACGCCAGCACCTGCACCGAGTGCGAGGCGGGCTGCGGCGTCCACGTGCGGACCCGCGAGGGACGGGCGGTCAAGCTGGAGGGCAATCCGGAGCACCCGATCAACCAGGGCAAGCTCTGCTCGCGGGGGCAGGCGGCGCTGCAGGGCCTGTACAATCCCGGGCGCATCCGCTCGCCCATGGTGCGCGGCGCCGACGGCCGGTTCACCGCCGTCAGCTGGGATGACGCGATCGCCCGGCTGGCGGGCAAGCTGACCGGGGCGGGCGGCAAGGTGGCGGTGGTGAGCGGGGCGGGGCGGGGCACCTTCACCGAGCTGCTGGCCGAGTGGACCAGCGCGGTGGGCGGGCGGCTGGTGCGGTGGACCCCGTTCGACCCCGAGCCGATCCGGGCGGCCAACCGGCAGGTGTTCGGCCTCGACCAGCTGCCGGCGCACGACTTCGCCAGCGCCAGGTACATCCTTTCCTTCGGGGCCGACTTCCTCGAGACCTGGCTGTCGCCCACCGAGCACCAGCGCGGGTTCGCCGACGCCCACGGCTTCGCCGACGGGAACGTCGCCAAGTTCGTCTATGCGGCGCCGCGGATGGACCTGACCGGCCTCAACGCCGACGAGTGGCTCGCCACCCGGCCCGGCACCGAAACCGCGCTCGCGCTGGCGATGGCCAACGTGGTCGCCGGCGTGCGCGGCGCCGCCGCGCCGATCACCTCGGCGCTGGCCAAGTTCACCCCGGCCATGGCCGCCCAGGCCACCGGCATTCCGGCCGAACGGATCGAGCGGATC
>JBBRGH010000008.1:0-25448 GCA_038240915.1 Gemmatimonadales bacterium
TCGCGCCGCATCGTCCGCGACGGGCAGCGGGCGGGCGAGGTGATCACCCGGCTGCGCTCGCTCTTCCGGCGGGAAGGCTCGCCATCGGAGCCGCTGTGCCTGAACGAGGTAATCGAGGCGGTGATCGCGATCGCTCGAAGCGAGGTCCAGAAGGCGGGGGCCCTGGTCCGGACCGAGCTCGCCGATGATCTCCCGAAGGTGACGGGCGACCGGGTCCAGCTGCAGCAGCTGGTGCTCAATCTGGTCATGAACGCGCTGGAAGCGGTGGCGGGGGTGGCGGACGGCCGGCGGGAGCTCCTGGTCACCACCGGGGTGACGGAGGGCGGCGAGGTGGTGGTGGCCATCCGGGACTCGGGGATCGGTCTGACGGGCGACGGGACGGACCAGCTGTTCGAGGCGTTCTATACCACCAAGCCCACGGGCATGGGCATGGGACTCGCGATCAGCCGCTCGATCGTCGAGCACCACGGCGGCCGACTCTGGGCGGCGTCCGACGACGGTCCGGGCGCGACATTTTCGTTCGCCCTCCCCCGGGCGGAGGCCGCCGCCGCCCCGACGGAACCGGCGGCGATCCCGTGACCCTCATCTGCGTCGTGGACGACGACGCCTCGATCCGGGAATCCCTGCGCGGGTTGCTGCACTCGATCGGCTACGAGGTCGAGACCTTCGCCTCGGGGCAGACCTTCCTGGAGTCGGTCTGCGTCGGCTGCGCCGACTGCCTGATCCTGGACGTGCGGATGCCGGGCATGCGCGGGCCGGACCTGCAGCGGGAGCTGTCGCGACGCGGTTGTGACATTCCGACGGTATTCATCACCGCCTATGGCGACGAGGACATCCGGCCCCGCGTGGTGGCCGAGGGCGCGGTGGACTGTCTGCTCAAGCCCTTCACCGAGGGGCAGCTGTTGGGCGCCATCCAGAAAGCGCTGCAACCCGCCTGACCGGCATTATACCTTCGTACAATGCGGGTCTATACCAACGTACAATGGGCCCGCCGACCGGCCCGCGGTAGCATGGGTCACTGCTCCGGATTCAAGTGCGCCCCGGAGCGTTCACTGTTACCGCGGAGTGTCGCGATGAACGAATTCCTTCCGCCAAATGCCATCGGGCGGCCGATCCTCCGTCTCCTGCCCAACGACGAGGATCCCTCCACTCGAGTCGACGCCGCGGGGGCGGTCCACTTCCGGGGTGGCCTGACCGTCGCCGCGCTGCAGCGGGTCCGGGCCTTCATCGACGACCACATCGGGGAGCGGATCTCGCTCGACGAGCTGGCGCGGCAGGCGGGGATCAGTCGATTCCACTTCGCCCGCCAGTTCCGGCTCAGCACCGGCGAGAGCCCGATGACGTACCTGCGCCGGGTGCGGATCGAGCGGTCCAAGGCTATCCTCAAGGATCGGGGAACGACGATCGCGGAGGTGGCGGCGACACTGGGGTTCTCGGACCAGAGCCACTTCACCCGGATCTTCGCCCGGCTGGTCGGGGTGCCACCGGGCAGCTTCGCCCGCAACGACCGCTGGCGCTCGCGGACGTTGCGGGTGGAGCCGGCCCGGTCGGCCGGGCTGGGATGAGGGGGCCGGCGACGGCGCGAGCCGGCATGCACCATTTCGGTGTCACCCGGGGCGCCACGGTGATCGCCGTATCCATGATGGGCCCCTACACGATGACGTACATCCGTCCCAGCGACGAGCCGTGGGGCGTGTATCCGTACGGCTACTGACGCGTTTCCCCGAGGTCCCCGTTGATCACCGCCGAGCTGCTCTCACAGATCAAGCTGTTTGCGCCCCTGCCCGAGAGCGAGCGGACCTCGCTGGCCGCCCTCGCCGCCGACGTGCGGCTCGAGGCGGGCGAGTACGTGATGCGCGAAGGGCAGGCCCCTTCATTCTTCGGCGTGATCTCCGGCCAGATCGACGTGCTCATGGACCAGGCGGGCAACCACCAGGAAGAGCGCGTCGCCGGCTACGGCAAGGGCGACACGTTCGGCGAGGTGCCGCTGCTGCTCAACGCCCCCGCCATCGCGAACCTCCGGGCCTCCGAGCCCAGCCGCCTGATGCGGCTCGAGAAGTACGATTTCCTCGAGATGATCGCCAAGTGCCGGGTGCTGAGCAGCGAGATCTCGCGGATGATGGCTGACCGGGTGGCCCGGATCCAGCAGCGCGCGGTGGACGCGCCCTCGCAGCAGGCCACGGTGATCGGCCATCCCACCGACCCCGCCTGCTACGATCTGCGGGAATTCCTGTCGCGCAACCGGGTACCCTTCCGGTGGCGGGAGGAAAGGTCGGGTCCGCCGGTCGTGATCCTGGCGGACGGCACGCGGCTCGAAGCCCCCACGTTCCGCGCCCTGGCCACGGCCCTGAAGTGGCAGACGCAGCCCACCCGGGAGCTGTACGACGTTGCTATCATCGGCGGCGGGCCGGCCGGGCTTGCGGCTGCGGTGTACGGCGCCTCCGAAGGCCTCTGCACCCTGCTGGTGGAGAAGACCGCCTGGGGCGGCCAGGCCGGCACCTCCTCGCGGATCGAGAACTACCTCGGCTTCCCCGGCGGCCTGGGCGGCGAGGAACTGAGCGACCGCGCCTACCAGCAGGCGCTCCGCTTCAGAGCGGAGATGCTGGCCACCCGCTGCGTGTCCGCGCTCGAGCCCGGCGAGCCCGGCACGGACGCGGCCCACACCATCGTGCTCGATGACGGGGAACGCGTGAGAACCAAGGCGGTCGTGCTCGCCACCGGCGTCGAATGGCGGCGAATCGACATTCCGGGCATCGACCGTCTGGTGGGACAGGGGGTGTTCTACGGGGCGGCGCGGTCCGAGGCGCTCAGGATCCAGGGCCGCGAGGTGCACCTGATCGGCGGCGGCAACTCCGCCGGCCAGGCGGCAATGCTGTTCAGCAGCTACGCCGAGCGAGTCACCGTGCTGGTGCGCGGACCATCGCTGGCGGCCAGCATGTCGCAGTACCTGATCGACCAGCTCAGCGCCCGGGGCAATGTCACTGTGGAGACCGGCGTGGAGGTGGTCGGCGTCGAGGGCCGCGACGAGCTGGAGGCGATCCAGGTCGTGCGGCGGGCGGACGGACGGCCCGAGCGACGGGCGAGCGGTGGGCTGTTCGTGCTGATCGGTGCCCGGGCCGAGACGGCGTGGCTGCCCGGCAACCTGATCCGCGACCGCTGGGGCTACGTCTGCACCGGCCGCGACGTGATGGACCTGCTGCAGGAGCGGACCCCGGCCACCTGGCCGCTGGCCCGCGACCCGTACCTGCTGGAGACCAGCATTCCGGGCGTGGTGGCCGCGGGCGACGTGCGCCACGGCTCGATCAAGCGGGTGTCGGCGGGCGTGGGCGAGGGTAGCATGGCGATCGCCGTCGTGCACCAGTATCTGGCGGAGCAGCGCGGCGAAGGCGCAGTGCCGGAAGCGGCGGCGGCGGGTCGCTAGCGGGGAGTCCACCGCGGGCTGCCGCCGAACAGCCCGTCCACCACCCCGATCCGATACACCAGCGCCAAGCCCACCACCAGGCTGATCACGCCCGACGCCACCCGGAGCTTGTGTGGCAGCCCGGCGAACCGGCTGCCGGCGTAGCTCAGCGGCCAGGCGAGCCCGGCCGTGATCAGCATCATCCCCACCACCGTCCCCCCACCGAACACCAGCAGATACAGCACGGCCCACCCGGTGTTGCCGATGGTCGTGAGCACCAGCAGCGCGACCGCGGCCGAGCCGGCGAGCCCGTGCACCACGCCCACGACCAGCGGTCGGACAGCCTGATACAGGCCGAGGCTGCCGAGCCGGCGGTCGAGCCGGGCGAGCGGCGTCGCGTCGGCCGCGTGGGGGTGGGCCTCGGGCTGATGGCCGTGGACGTGGGTATGGACGTAGTCGCCATGCGGGTGCGGATGCGCGTGCACCATGTCAGGCGGTCCAGCCGGCGGCGTCACCACCTCGGTGACCCGCTGGAGCACGCCGGTCAGGTTCATCAGCCCGAGCGCCACCAGCATGACGCCGACCGAGAGCTCGAGCGAGAGCCCGAGCCGGGGCGGGATGACCCAGCCGAGCAGGATGATCCCCGCGCCCACCACCAGGATCGTGAGGGTGTGGCCGACGCCCCAGAGCGCGCCGATCACCGCCGCCCCACCGGTGCTGCGCTGCCGGGTGACGATGGTGGTCACCGCGATCACGTGGTCCGGATCGGTGGCGTGGCGCATGCCCAGAAAGAACCCCAGCAGGCAGACCGCGAGCGGGCTGGTCACGGCGGGCTCGGCGCTCCGGCCGCGCTGCCGGCCACCGCTTCGCCCCGGGCCGCCTGCAGCCCCGCCTCGAGCAGGTCGAGATAGTCGCTCATCCCCGCCCCGGTCCGGGCCGACACCCCGAGGGTCCGCATGCCCGGGCGAACCGACTGGATGCTGGCCAGGGCGGTGTCCCAGTCGAAGCCCGCCGCCTCGGCGAGGTCGGTCTTGGTGATCACGGCGACGTCCGAGGTGTTGAAGATCGTGGGATACTTGAGCGGCTTATCCTCGCCCTCGGTGACCGAAAGCACGACGACGCGCAGGTTCTCGCCCAGATCGTACGACGCGGGGCAGACCAGGTTGCCCACGTTCTCGATGAAGAGCACGTCGAGCTCGTCCAGCGCCCAGCCGTCGAGAGCGCCCTGGACCATGGCGGCCTCGAGGTGGCAGACCGTGCCGGTGGTGATCTGTCGCACCGGAGCGCCGCTGCGCGCCAGTCGGGCAGCGTCGTTGTCGGTGGCCAGGTCGCCCACCAGCGCGGCGACCCGAAGCCGGGGGCGGAGCCGGGTCAGGGTCTGCTCCAGCAGCGTCGTCTTGCCGGCACCGGGGCTGGACACCAGGCTCACGACGAAGACCCCCGCCTCGCGGAAGCGCTGCCGCAGCTCCCGGGCGACGATGTCGTTCTGCTTGAGAATGTTCTTCCGCACTTCGACGAGACGGGGCTCGAGGCTCATGATTCGATCTCCAGGGCAACCAGCTCCAGTTCCCGGCCGTGATCCACCTGCGGCGTGGGCGTGCCGCACTCCGGGCAACAGAACGACTGCACGCCCTCGAGCGTGCGCTGCACCCGGCAGCTGGGACAGAATACCACCACGGGCACCTCCTCGATCACCAGGCGCGAGCCCTCGAGCGCGGTCTGGAAGCAGGCCATCTCGTACGAGGCCAGCAGCGCAGCGGGCACCACACCCGCCAGCGCCCCGACCTTGAGATGCAGGGCGCACACCCGCCCGCCCTCCCGGCCGGCCTCCTCCTGGGCGAGGTCCACCAGGCTCATCGCGATGGAGAGTTCGTGCATGTTCCCAGGGCGCCGAGCGCCGCCTGTCCCAGGCTGATGCCGCCATCGTTGGGCGGGACCCGATGATTGATCCAGAGCGCCAGCCGCTCCCGCTCGAGCAGGGCGGCCAGCTCGTCGAGGAGGACGCCGTTCTGGAACACCCCGCCGGAGGCGACCACGATGTCCAGCCGGTGCCTGGCGGCGAGCGCCACGGCGGCGTCCCGGAGCCCGCCGGCGAGCCCGAGATGGAACGCACGGGCAATTTCGCCGAGATCCCGCCCGCGCGCCCGATCCTCGACCATCGCCGCCAGGAGCGGGCGCCAGTCGAGCACCGCATCCTCGAAGGGGCAGGAATAGGCCGTCACCGTCAGGGACCTCCGGGCCAACTGCTCGAGCCAGATGGCGGCCTGGCCCTCGAAGGTCACCTCGCCGGTGAAGCCGAGCAGCGCCGCGGCCGCGTCGAAGAGCCGGCCGGTGGACGTGGTGGCAAAGACCCGGGTGCCCCGCTCGAGCAGCCGGCGGGCGCCGTCGTAGCGGTCGGGAAAGGCGAACGGGGCGGCGGTGAGATCCGGCAGACCCTCGAGCTGGGTCACGAAGCCGGCGGCCGCCTGCACCGGCCACCGCGCCGCCGCGTCGCCGCCCGCGAGCGCCGCCCGCCGGAGATGCCCCGCGCGCTCGAATCCGCCGCGGATGCTGCCGACGAAGCATTCGCCGCCCCAGATGGTGCCGTCGTCGCCGTACCCGGTGCCGTCGAGGCAGATCCCCACGACCTCGGTGTCCCACGCGCCCCGCTCGGCGAGGACCGAGGCCAGGTGGGCCCGGTGGTGCTGGACCGTGACCGACTCGGCCGCCCCGGCGATCCCGGCGTACGCGGCCGAGCGGTACTGCGGGTGAGCATCGCGCACCACCAGCAGCTCGGCCGGATCCACCGCGTACATCGCGAGCAGATCGTGCACCGTCTCTTCCAGGGCGCGGCAGGCGTCGAAGTGGTCGAGGTCGCCGATGTGCTGGCTCACGAACGCCTGTCCGTCCACCACCAGGGTGACCGAATTCTTGAGATCGGCGCCCATCGCGAGCACGGGCCGCGCCGTCGGCAGCTCCGCCACGGCGCCCGGCGCGTAGCCGCGGCTCCGCCGCAGCACGACGGGGCCGAGCGGCCCGGAGCGGACCACCGAGTCCTCGACCCGCCGGGCGATGGGCCGCTCGCCCAGGAGCAGCGCGTCGGCCAGGCCGGCCAGGCGCCGGCGGGCGTCGGCGTCCTGGTAGGCGATCGGCTCGCTCGAGCGGTTGGCGCTGGTCATCACCAGGAGCGGGGGGGCTCCGGCGGCGAAGAGCAGATGGTGCAGCGGCGTGTAGGGCAGCATCACGCCCAGCTCGTCGGTGCCGGGCGCGACGTGCGCCAGCGAGAGCCGGGCCGGGGCCAGCACGATCGGCGCGGCCGGACTGGTGAGCAGCGCCTCGGCGTCCGGGGACAGCGCGACCACGGCGCGCGCGAGCTCGAGATCCCGCGCCATGAGCGCGAACGGCTTCTCCTTCCGGAACTTCCGGTCCCGGAGCGCGGCGACGGCGTCGGGATTCCGGGCGTCGCAGGCGAGGTGGTACCCACCCAGGCCCTTGATCCCGACGATGGCGCCGTCACCCAGCAGGCGAGCCGCGCGGGCGATGGGATCGGACGCGCCCTCGTCCGGCGGCGGCGCGCGCTCCTCCGCCAGAGCGACCAGCAGGAACCGCGGGCCGCACTCGGCGCAGGCCACCGGCTGGGCGTGGAACCGCCGACTCGCCGGATCATGGTATTCGCCGGCGCAGCGCGGGTCCATCGGCCAGGCGGCCATCGTCGTGGCGGCCCGATCGTAGGGCAACCGCTCGATGATGGAGTAGCGCGGGCCGCAGTCGGTGCAGGTCAGGTAGGGATAGTGGTAGCGCGGGTCGGCCGGATCGAACAGCTCGGCCAGACAGCGGGCGCAGAGGGCCAGGTCCGGCGAGATGGCCGCGGTCGGCCGAGCCTGGCCGCGGCTGCCCCGGATCACGAACTCGCCCAGCCCGCTGGCCTCGGCCTCGGACACGTCGATGGCCGTGATGTTCGCCGCGGCGGGCGCGTCCGCGCGGAGGTCCCGCAGAAAGGCCTCGACCCGCTCGCGGTCGCCCTCGACCCGGATCTCGACGCCGTCGTCGCCGTTGAGGACCCAGCCGGCCAGGGTGTTGGCCCGGGCCAGCCGGTAGACGAACGGGCGGAATCCGACGCCCTGCACCACGCCGCGGACCCGGACCGTGCACGCGCTGGTCACCGCGCTACTCGCCTACCGTGCAGCCGCGGCCCTGCCATCCGATCTGGACCACCGCACCGTCCTCCACCAGCACCGGCACGGTCCGTTGCGGGCCCGCCACGGCCCTGAGCCGGGCGCGAGCCACCTGGTCGGTCTCGACGTCGTACTCGACGAAATCGGCCCCTCGCATCTCCAGCCACTCGCGCATGTCGCGGGTGTAGGGACAGGCCTGGGTGCCGTACAGCTCAACGTGCTTCACGGCCGAGCTCCTCCAGGATGTCGCGGATCGTGTGATAGATGGAGGCCTGGACCTCCTGGATCCGCGGGATGTAGTCGGATGCCACCACCACGTGGTGATCGGCCAGCGCCTGCCGCCGGATCTGGCCGCCGTCGTAGCCCAGCAGCGCCACGGTGAGCAGGCCGCGCTTGCGGGCCTCCACCAGCGCCGCGATGACGTTGCGCGACCCGCCGCTGGTCGAGATCGCGATCGCCACGTCGTCGGGTTCCGCGTGGGCGATCAGCTGGCGGAGAAAGATCACCTCCTGCCCGACGTCGTTCGCGATCGCGGTGACGGTGGGCGCCTCCATCGCGAGCGAGATCGCGGGCAGCGGCATCATGCCCGCCGGCGGCGCCACGGAGTCGAGGGCCCAGTCGTTGGCGTCGGTGGCAGAACCGCCGTTGCCGAACAGGATGAGCTTCCCGCCCCGGCGGAGCCGCTCGTGGATCGCCAGCGCCGCCTCGCCGATCCGCTCGGACTCGTCGGCAGCCACCCGGGCCCGGAGGGTCGCGTCGTCGGCCACCTTCATCCGGATGGACGACGCGGCCTGTCCCTCGAGCTCGGCCGGGGCCTGCTTGACGCGACCGAGAAACGGGTAGAGGAAGCCCGACTGTCCGACGTCGTGCCCGAGCTCCCGATGCTCGAAGAAGACGTGCACCGTCTCCCAGAGCGTGTGGTACAGGATCTCGAGCAGCTCCTGGTGGACAAAGGCATCCGGCATGGCCGGCGCCACCGCGTAGGACCCCTCGCTACCCGGCAGCGCGAAGGTCATGGCCCCGCGCGTGCGCGCCCGGGCCAGCGCCTGGCGAACCGGCTCGTCGCCCTCGGGCGGACCGAAGCCCATCACCATGTCGTCCGGCCGGACCAGCGCCTCGAGCCAGGCCTCGAACTGCGGGCTCAGGTCGAGCGCCGGGAGCGCCCGCTTGCCGACGATGACCGGGTGAACGAACTCGACGGAGACGTGCTGGGCGTCGGTGGCACAGGCGCCGCGGCCGAAGGCCAGCAGCCGGCCCCCGCGGAGGAATCGCTCGGCCATCTCGCGGCAGGCGGCCGCAAGCCGGGGGGCTTCGCCGGCGAAGAAGGTTTCGAACAGCGGGTTCCGCGCGAGGAGGCGGTCCTCGACCCTGGCCGCGAGGCGGGTGGTCGTGGGCATGGCGCCGCTAGCAGATGCGCGGCAGGGGGTCGCCGACCAGCATGTCCACGATCCGGGTGCCGCCGTACCGGGTGCCGACCAGCACGGCTCCCGACGGCTCGGGCCGGATCTCGCCGATGACGACCGCCTCGCCGCCGCCGGAGACGCCGCGGATGGCGGCCAGGGCCTGGTCGGCCTGATCGGCGGCCACGACGGCCAGGAACTGGCCTTCGTTGGCGATGTGAAGCGGATCGAGCCCGAGCAGCTCGCAGGCGCCCCGAACCTCGTCGCGCACCGGGATCGACTCCTCGAACAGGTGGACGCCGAGCCCGCTGTCGAGCGCGAGCTCGTTCAGGGAGGTCGCCACGCCGCCGCGGGTGGGATCGCGCATCCAGCGAATCGACGGCCCGGCGGCGGCGGCCAGCGCCTCCACGAGGGGGAAAACGGAGCGGGTGTCGGAGCTGAGATCGGCCTCGAGGTCGAGCTCGCCGCGGGCGAGCAGGATGGTGATCCCGTGGTCGCCGATCGGGCCGGAGAGAATGACCCGGTCGCCCAGGCGCACGGTCCGGGCGCCGAGGGAGACACCCGGCAGCGGCTGGCCGATGCCGGTGGTGGTGATGTAGAGCCGGTCCACCTTGCCGTGCTCGACGACCTTGGTGTCGCCGCCCACGATGGCGACGCCGGCCGCGCGGGCAGCCAAGCCCATCGCGCGCACCTCGGCGGCCAGAATGTCGGTTGGGAGACCTGCCTCCAGAACGAAGGTGGTCACCAAGGCGATCGGGCGCGCGCCGCTCACCGCCAGATCGTTGACGGTCCCGTTCACCGCCAGCTCGCCGATCGAGCCGCCGGGAAAGACCAGTGGCGTCACCACGAAGCTGTCGGTGGTGATCGCCACCGGCGCGCCGCCGACGGTCACCCGGGCGGCGTCGCTCAGCCGATCGCCCTCGCCCGGCATGGGGGCGCCGTAGAGCAGCGGCGCGAAGAGCCCGTCCACCAGCCGGCGCGACGCCTTGCCGCCGGCGCCGTGGGCCATCTCGATCTGGGGATCGCGAAAGCGGAGCGGCAGCGCGGCGCCGGCGTCCGGGGCCGCGCCGGTCACGCCGGCGTCAGGATCCGGAGCGAGGCCGCGGTCTTCCGATGTTCGTAGTTGTAGTACGCTGCGCATGAGCCTTCCGAGGAGACCATCAGTGCACCAACCGGGTGCTCCGGCGTGCACTCCTTGCCGAAGAGTTTGCACTGGGCAGGCTTGAGCACACCCTTCAGGACCTCGCCGCACTGGGCGGCCTTGGGATCGGTGACCCGGACCCCGGGGACCTCGAACACCCGCTCGGCATCCCAGGCGGCGTAGGTGTCGTTCAGCTTGAGCGCCGACTGGGAGATGAAGCCGAGCCCGCGCCACTCGAAGTACGGCCGGAGTTCGAACACCTCGGCCATGACCTTGAGCGCGGCCCGGTTGCCCTCCCAGGGCACCACTCGCCGGTACTGGTTCTCGACCTCGATCCGGCCGTCGCGCATCTGGCGGAGAAGCATCACGATCGACTGGAGCATGTCGACCGGCTCGAACCCCGACACCACGATCGGCTTGCCCTCGTTCACGGCGATCCACTCGTAGGGCCGGCAGCCGATCACCGTCGAAACGTGGCCCGGGCCGATAAACGCGTCGATGCGCATATCCGGCGAGTCGAGAATCGCCCGGATGGCCGGAATGATCGTGACGTGGTTGCAGAAGACCGAGAAATTCCTGATGCCCTCGGCCCGGGCCCGCATCAGGGTGAGCGCGGTCGAGGGGGCGGTGGTCTCGAACCCGATGGCGAAGAACATCACGTGCCGCTCGGGGTTGGCCCGGGCCCGCTTGAGCGCGTCGGTCGGCGAGTAGACGATCCGGACATCGAGCCCGCGGGCCTTGTGCTCGAGCGGGCTCCCGTTCGCGCCGGGGACCCGCATCATGTCCCCGAAGGCGGCGAAGATGACCTCGGGCCGGCGGGCCAGGGCCAGCCCATCGTCGATCCGGCCCATCGGCAGCACGCAGACCGGGCAGCCGGGCCCGTGAATCAGCTCGATGTTCTCCGGCAGGACGTCCTTGAGTCCGAAGCGGTAGATCGCGTGGGTGTGACCGCCGCACACCTCCATCAGCCGGTAGTGCCGCCCGGGGTCGGCCAGGCGGCGGATCTCGTCGCAGGTCCTGGCGATGAGGTCCGAATCGCGGAATTCATCGACGAACTTCACGCGTCCCTCCCCTCCAGACCATAGCCGCGGACTTCCTCCATCGCGGCCTCGTCCTCGCCGAGCACGGCGAGCATCCGCATCTGGTCTTCGGCCTCGCGCTCGCTGATCCGGCTCATGGCAAACCCGACATGGATGAGGACCCAGTCGCCCACCGCCGGCAGATCGTCCTCCAGCAGGCCAAGGTCCACCCGGCGCCGCACGCCGGTCACCTCGACCATCGCCAGGTTCACGGGGTCGGTGATCAGCTCGACGATCTTTCCCGGAATGGCCAGGCACATGGGCGCTTCATCCTCCAGATTGCTGGTGGCGAGCCACGATGTCGAAGCTCAACTTCACTTCATCCTTCACCTTGAGCATGCTGCCGGGCACCTTGACCGACTTGAGCTTGTAGTCCGGCTGGTGGATCGGCACCTCGCCCGACGCTCGCAGCATGTCGCCGTGGATCAGCGTCATCGCGCGCACGGGGTGGACCCGGGTGACGCCGTGCAGCGTGAGCTCGCCCCCGAGGTCCACCTCGTACTGGTTGCCGCCCGCGGGTTTGGCGGTCGTTCGCCCCACCGGTGCATCGTAGACGATGGTCGGGTAGGACTGGATCTCGAGAATCTCGTCGTGGGTGAGATGGATGATATCCCACCGATCGCGCCCGGCGATGTCACTCTGCAGGTCGAGTGAGGTCGCATCGATCGAGAGCCGGGCCCGGCCGGCGCCCTTCTCGTCGAGCTCCACATCGCCCTCGAACGTCCGCACCGCGAACACCGGGTTGTGACCGAATGACGAGAGCATCCCCGTGGCGAACACACGGAGCGTGAGCTTGCTGGCGTTCGAATCGATCACGTAACGCATGGCTCGGCTCCGCTCCGCCGGGTGCCGGCGTCGACGGCGGCGTCCGCCGGCGCAGCCCTGGCGACGATGTCGAAGGTCAACTTGAGCTCGTCCTTGACCTTCAGCATCCCTCCCGCCACCGCCATCGGACGGATCCCGAAGTCCGCTTGCCGGACCGTGGCCTCGCCCTGCGCCCGCATCGTCGTCCCCGTCAGGTAGACCCGGGCCAGGACCTGCTGCGGACGGGTCACCCCGTGCAGCGTGAGGTCGCCGTTGAGCGTGAGCTGCATCGGGCCCACGGCCGAGAGCCGGGACGAGGGGCAGTCGTAGATGATCTCGGGAAACCGGCCGCTCTCGAGCACGTCGTTCTGGGTGGTGTGCTCGATCTCCCGCCGGTCCTTGTCGCTCATGTTGTCGCTGAGCGAGAGCGAGGCGGCCTTGATCACCAGCCGGAGCGACGCGGCAGCGGGCTCGGCGGAATCGAACTCGACCTCACCCTCGAACTCACGCGCCAGAAACGTGGGGTTGTGCCCGACGGCGGCGAGCGGGCCGCCCGCGAAGGCGCGTACGCTGCAGCGGCTGCTGCTGGCCTCGATCAGATAGCGCACGAGCTCGCTCACATCGACCGCAGCTTGAGGTAGCGCTGCACGTCCGGCACCGCCGACTGGAGCAGGGTGCCCGCGTTGGCGTCGCCCAGGAACCGGCGGGTGAGGGCGCTGGTGAGGATCAGTCCCGCCCCGAAGAGCAGGCAGGCCGCGCCACCGAAGAGCAGCATGGTGTCGTTGCTCTCCTTCCCCTCACCGCTGCGGGTCGTTCCGATCGCATCCATGGCGCAACCTCCAGTATGAGTGTGGCGTGGACGGACAGTGGTCAGGCATCCGGCCCGAGGAACCGCGTCAGGAGCCGCTCGATCATGGCGACGGCTTCATCGACCGCGGCCTCGACCGGCTGGCTCAGCCCCATGAGCCCTTCGGGCGGTCCCAGCGTGGCCGGCTCGCACCCGACGACGACCACCTGTCCCAGCTCGGCCCCGAGCGACCGCGCCAGGCGAAGCATGTGGACCGGGTTGAGATCGTGGGCGTCGAGCACGGCCTGCTCTCCGTTGGGCGCGTCGAGATCGCTGAGATCGGGCTCGAGCACGAACACCGTGCCGGGCGGCTCGCCCCGGGGGCAGGCATCCACCAGGATCACCCGGTCGGCGCTCCGCACCAGGGCGTATGCCAGATCGTAGCCGCGAATCCCGTAGTCCGCCACCGTCACCCCGTCCGGCTGGGGCCGGCTGCCGAGCCGGCGGACCACCTCGACACCGAAGCCGTCGTCCCCCAGAAAGATGTTGCCGATCCCGGCCACCAGGATGGTCCGGGTGGCCACCGGCCGTCCCGCGGGGGCGTCGGGCGGCAGCTGCTCCACCTCGTCGGGGGAGAAGAAGAACCGGTGGCCCGGCTGGCGGAGCAGGCCGAGATAGGCCCCGGGGTCGTCGTCGAGCACGACCGAGACCAGGAACTTGCCTTCCAGATCCTGCTCGATGGACTCGACGGTGGCAGCCTTGCCTTCGAGCACCAGGTCGAAGATGTCGCCCCGCGCGCGGGGGCGGAGCAGCACGCGGTCGCCCTTCTGCAGCAGCCAGCCCCCGATCCGGAGCTCGCCCACGGTCCGGTCGATTTCCATCAGCCGCCAGTCCTGCTCGTTCATGGCGCCTCCTCGAGCGAGCGGATCTGGCGCAGCACGCCGTGCATCTGCAGCAGCTGCTCCTGCCCGAAGGACTCGGTCCGTTCGAGCAGCAGCCGGGCCCGTTCGTCGGAGGCGCCCATCTCGCGCTTCTCCTCGTCGGTCAGGGTCAGGATCCGGAGCGACAGCATTTCGTCCATCTCGGTGCCGTCGAAGAAATCGCCCGGACTCTCGGGGGCGATGGTCGGAAAGTCGTAGACGATGATGGGCGACGACAGCATCGTGTCGCGGACGCCGTCGTCGCCGGCGAGCACCGGCCAGCTGCCCACGTTCCGGCAGGCCGCCGCCGCGGCCGCGACGGCCGGCGGCGGATCGATCAGGCTCAGGAACTCGCCGCCGGCGGTTCGGAGAATGGTGTGCGCCGACACCAGCGACCGGAGCATGACCTCGTCCCGGCCCGTGGCCTCCGGGCCCAGCGGCGTCCGGTTGGCGATCGTCACCCGGAGGCGGATCAGGTCCGCCGCGACCGGCTCGGCCGACAGGTCCACCCGGCCTTCGAGCGCCAGCTGGCGCCCGGGCTGGGCTCCGGGACCGAGCGCGAACGGGAGCGAGCAAGGTGCTGCGAGCAGTCCGCCGATCGTGGAGCGAAGCGGCAGGTCTCGCTCGACGGCCTCGTGCCATTCGGGCTCCCCCGGCCGCTCCGGTCCGCGGGCGAAGAGATGGAGGAAGCGCACCGTCACGTCCACCGTCGCGTTCGCGTTCCCCCGAAGGAGGCACTCGGTGCGCATCTCGCAGGGGTCGCGCCCCTCCTCCGCCAGGCTATGCGACTCCGGGTACACGACCCCGAAGTTGAACCGCTGCCGGTTCTTCACGGCCGAACGCCGGTACGGGTACAGCATGTACCCCTCGTACAGGAGCGCCCCGGCGATCCGGTCCACCGAGGTCCGGGTCATACCACCGCCGCCTGGGCCACCGGCGGCAGGATCCGCTCGAGGGTCTGCTCCCAGGTGGGGAGGCCGTTCAGCATCTTGTACTGGTACAGCCGGTCGAACACGTCCCGCCGAAGCTGAACCCACGCCATGTTGGGGTAGTACGCCTCCATCAGCCCTTTCCAGGTGGCCACCGGCAGCCGGAAGCGTGCCTCCTGGGTCCACGAGATCGGGGCGACCTGGAGCGCGCCCTCGGCGTCCTGGTAGAAGACGCTGCCGCTGAACAGGAAATCGAGCGGGATCTCCCCCTCCTCGAGGGCGTAGAAATATTTGGTGGCGGCGACGTTGAAATCGTAGCTGCAGCCCACCGGCACCTCGGCGACGATCTCGCCGGTGAACGGCGGCACCACCACGCTCGCGTGGGTCCAGAGCATGGCCCGCAACGTCTGGCCCCAGCGTTCGGGCTCGCCGAACAGATCGCGGAGCCGCAGCTCTTCGTCGGGGTGGTACTTCCGCCGGGTGGTCTCGATCTGGATCTGGCAGCGGAGGACGACGTTATGGATCGTCTCGTCGGGGGCGGCGTTGCTGACGCGCAGGCGGAAGGTCAGGAGGGGGACCATCGCGTACGGCGTGACGTCCGCACCCACGACCTGAAAGCTCAGGTCAGGCACGAATCCCCTGCTTCGCCGGACGCGCCATCCGGCCGAGATCGGCGAAGAACCGGTCGATCTCCTCCCACACCGCGGTCCCTCCGGTGAAGCCCTTCCAATGCAGCCGGATGATACCGACCAGCCGGAAGCACTGGTCGATCGGCACGAGATAGCAGACGGCCGGCGCCGAGCCGCGCCGGACCCGGTTCACCAGCAAGGCCTGGACGTCGGGCTGCAGTTCGCCGAGCACGGGATGGTCGCTCCGGATCTCCTCCCAGGTCTCGAGTTCGAGCAGCGATTCGGTCGCGCCGGCCGGACTCGGATAGCAGGCCACGACCCGGCCCTGCGGAGTGCTGTCGTAGAAGAACGCGAGATCGATGGGGAGGCGCAGCGCCTCCCACTGCGAATCGCTGATGGTCAGCTCCTCCAGGGCCACCACGTACTGGGGCACCCGCTTGTAGCGGGTGCCCGCCTGGGCGCTGAAGAGGACCGCGCAGGCGCCGCAGGCGCAGGCCAGCCGGCGCTCCGCGGGGTCAAGCAGGTGGTCGTGGTTGGCGGCCACTTCCTTGCCGCAAAGGTCACAGCGTTCCACCGGCGTCCGTGACTTGGCGAACCGGCGGAGCACCTCGAAGGCGCCGCGGGGAGCGATGTCCGGCGAGCCCGTGGTCACGCCGAGCCGGCCGCGACGCGCGCCGGCAGGGCCACCTGGGTCCGACCGCCGCGGGTAAGGATGGGAAACGGTTCGAGATGGAGATCGGGCCGGTCGGGACTGCGGCCGGCCTGGACCACATCGTAAGTCTGGCCACAGCCGGGACAGGCCAGCGTGCGGCCCTCGAGCGACGCCCCGGCCAGATCGGCATCGCAGACGGGGCAGTGCGCGCCGTAGGCGTAGAGGTTGGCCTCGGCGACGCAGAAGAGCACCTCGGTGCCGCCGACCTCCATCCGCCGCACCGCACCGGCCGGCAGCGTGCCCAGCTCGGGCACGTCCTGCCACCCCGCCTCGGGATCGGCGGCGCCGGCGGGGCCGCCCATCGGGATCAGCTCGGGCGTGGCGGAGCGGCCGAGCTCGGCCTGCCCTTCCACCAGGATGGCGCTCACGTCGGGCGCCGCCTCGTGGATGGCCTGCTCGATGGCGAGCTTGAGGGTGACCGCCGACGAGGGGCAGCCGTGACAGCTCCCCTGCATCCGGAGGCGCACGATCCCTCCGTCCTCGATCCCCACCAGCTCGACGTTGCCGCCGTGGGTCTTGAGATAGGGACGCGATTTCTCCAGCGCGCCCCGCACCCGGGTGTCGAGATCCACCGGGTGCAGGTCGTACAGCAGCAGCACGCTGGCCACCAGCTCGTCGCGCGCCAGCTGGTCCACGATGGTGCCGCCGGCCGCGCCGTTCTTCCGGACGATGGCCAGGACCCGCTCCAGCGCCGCCCCGTGCAGCTCCATGAGGGTGCGGACCAGCTCCTGCGCCATCGCCCGGGCGGCCGGGTCGGTCGCGGTCTCGAGTCGCTGAACCAACTCGTCGATGGCCGCGATCCGACGCTCGAATTCGGTCTGCTTGGCCATCATCGGCCGAAGAAGGGAGAGTGCTGGGTCTCGATCACCTTGCCATTGCCCAGATACATGTGCACGCCGCACGGGAGGCACGGGTCGAAACTGCGGACGGTCCGCATGATGTCGATGCCCTTGAAGTTGTCGGGCCCGTTCTCCTCGAAGATCGGCGTGTTCTGGACCGCGTCCTCGTACGGTCCGGGCGTGCCGTAGACGTCGCGCACGCTGGCATTCCACGGCGTGGGCGGGTACGGATGGTAGTTGGCGATCTTGCCCTCGCGAATCACCACGTGGTGCGACAGCACCCCGCGCACCGCCTCGTGGAAGCCGCAGGAAATGGCCTCTTCGGGCACGGTGAACTCGTTCCACGTCTTGGTCCGGCCGCCGTGCAGCTCGGCCAGGGCCTTCTCGACGAAGTGGTACGCGGCGGCGCAGGCGTAGACCTGGAAGTAGGTCCGGGCGCGGGTCCGCTCGAGCGCATTGCTCCACTTGGGGATCTTCCACTCGAACTCGGCCTCGGGCTTCGTGGCGGTCCGGGGGAGGTACATCTTGACGCTGTGGCCGGTCGCCTTGACGTAGCCGATGTCCACCAGGCCGGCCAGCGCGGTGGCCCAGAACCGGGCCAGGGGCCCGCCGCCGGTATCGAGGGCGAGATGATCTTTCCCGTCGAACCAGCGGGGCGACATGGTCCAGCTGTAGTTGCCGTCGAAGTCGCGCTTCTGCGGGCGCGGGATGGTGGTCTGGTTCCAGGGGTGGCGCTGGTCGATCTTGTTGCCGAGCGGATCGACCTTGACGAAGGTCTCCTCGCTCTGCCAGTCGTCGTAGTACGAATGGCCCAGCAGAATCCGGATCCCCAGGTTGATGTCCACCAGGCTGTGGGTCACCAGCTTGCCGTCCACCACCACGCCGGGGGTGACGAACATGCTGTCGCCCCACTTGGCCATGTTCTTGTAGGTGTAGTCGCACACGGCCGGGTCGTTGAACGACCCCCAGCAGCCGAGCAGTGTCCGCCGGTAGCCGACCTTCTCGTAGCCGGGCAGCGCGTCGTACCAGAAGTCGATCAGGTCGTCGTGGAACGGGACGCACTTCTTCATGAACTCGGCATAGCGCGCCAGCCGGACCAGGTAGTCGGTGAAGAGCTGGACCGTGGGTACGGTGCCGACCCCGCCCGGATACAGGGTGGAGGGATGGACGTGGCGTCCCTCCATCAGGCAGAAGGCCTCCCGGGTGTAGCGGCTCACCTGCAGCGTCTCGCGATAGAAGTCGCCGGTGAACGGGTTGAGCGCCGTCATGATGTCGGCGATGGTCCGGTAGCCGTGATCCGCCGCGTGCGGCGCGGGCGTCTTCTGCGCCTTGGCCCACACACTCGGGTTGGTGGCCTTCACCATCTGCTCGCAGAAGTCCACGCCCACCAGGTTGTCCTGGAAGATGTTGTGGTCGAACATGTACTCGGCGGCCTCGCCGAGGTTCACGATCCACTCGGCGATCGGCGGCGGGGTCACCCCGAAGGCCATGTTCTGGGCATAGGTGGCGCAGGTGGCGTGGTTGTCGCCGCAGATGCCGCAGATCCGGCTGGTGATGAAGTGGGCGTCCCGCGGGTCCTTCCCCTTCATGAAAATGCTGTAGCCCCGGAAGATGGACGAGGTGCTGTGACACTCGGCCACTTCCCGGTTCTCGAAGTCGATCTTGGTGAAGATGCCGAGGCTCCCCACGATCCGGGTGATGGGGTCCCAGTTCATCTCCACCAGCTTCCTCGACTTGACGGCCGTCCCGGACTTCGGGGCAGCTACGGTCGTAGTCATCGCCATTGCTCCTTGTGACGGCTCAGAAGGTCTTGGGACGGTAGCCGGTGGTCAGCTCGGGACGGGCATGGCGCCACTTGGGCTCCTTGTTCACCGTCGCGTTGGTGAACGAGCGCAGCGCCCGGATGGCCTTGCCGTAGACCAGTACGCTGGCGGTGGACAACCGGGCGCCGGGCGGTTCGTCCATGAAGGGCATGAACTTGTCCGGGAAGCCGGGCATGGTGCAGCCGATGCAGATCCCGCCCACGTTGGGGCAGCCGCCGATGCCGGCCATCCAGCCGCGCTTGGGGACGTTGCAGTTCACCACCGGGCCCCAGCAGCCCAGCTTCACGATGCACTTGGGGCTGCCGTACTCGGTGGCAAAGTCGCCCTGCTCGTAGTAGCTGCCGCGATCGCAGCCCTCGTGCACGGTCTGGCTGAAGAGCCAGGTGGGACGGAGCTGATCGTCGAGGGGGATCATCGGGGCGAGACCGGCAACCTGATACAGCAGATACAGCAGCGTTTCCATGAAATTGTCGGGCTGCACCGGACACCCCGGGACGTTGACGATCGGCAGCCCCGCCTTCGAGCGCCAGTCCCAGCCGAGGTAGTCGGCCAGGCCCATGGCGCCGGTGGGATTCCCCTCCATGGCGTGGATGCCGCCGTAGGTGGCGCAGGTGCCGATCGCCACGACCCCGAGCGCCTTGGGCGCCAGCCAATCGATCCAGGTGTTGGTCATGATCGGCTGGTTGGTCTCGACGTCGGTTCCCATCCCCGCCCAGTAGCCTTCCTTCTTGATCTTCTCGTTGGGAATGGAACCTTCGACCACCAGCACGAACGGATCGAGCTTCCCCTCCTTGGCCTGGTACCAGGGCTTGAGGAAGTCGTCCCCCACCTCGATGGCGAGCACCGGGTTGTGGAGGTGAACCTTGGGCAGCCCGGGAATGGCGCCGAGGATGACATCCTCGATGCTGGGCTGGGTGGCGGCAGTGATGGAGACGGAGTCTCCGTCACAGCCCAGACCCGCGGTCAGCCACAGCACGTGGATGTCCGAGACCGCCGGGGCCTTCTGGGTTTTGCGACCGTAGGGAACAGGGGCCGACATAGACGCTCCTTCTCAGTCTCGGAACGGTCGGGAGGGACACGGACGGACGTCGGGCGGGCGCGGTGCGGCGCTCGAGGAGGTGCGAGCTGGCACAGGGGTCAATGCGCCCGGATACCGCAATCTGGGATTCGGGAGAGGAGCCGCAAGCAGGACCGGCCCTCGCTTCTGCTTAGGGGAAAACCCTCAGACTCGTATCAGGGATTCCCCGTTGGCCCGGAGGACGTCCCCGCTTACCTGGCGGCCTCGCCCAGACGCCACTCGATGGCCCGCTGCACCAGGTCCCGGGAACTCTGGAGGCAGAGTTTTTCCTTGATATGGGCCTGGTACGACTCGACGGTCTTCACGCTCAGGTGCAGCTCCAGCGCGATCTGGCGGGTCCCGTGCCCCTCTCCGATCAGCCGGAACACCTCGAGCTCCCGGTCGCTCAGCCGCTCGATCGGGGCCTGGGCGGGTTTCCCGCCATGGGACGTGATCTGCCGCAGCATCGAGCTCGCGATCCGGTCGCTGACGTAGACCTCGTGCCGGAGAATCCGTCGCAGCGCCACCAGCACGTTCTCGGTGGCCTCCTGCTTCATGATGTACCCGTTGGCCCCGGCCCGGAGCGCGCGCTCGGCATAGACCGACTCGTCATGCATCGAGAGCACCAGCACCGGCAGGGTCAGATCCGCCGCCCGGATGGCCTTGAGCAGCTCGATCCCGTCGGGGCCCGGCAGCGAGATGTCGAGCAGCAGGACGTCCGGCCGCGCCGCCGAGATGGCCGCGAGGGCGGTTTCGGCCTCCTCGGCCTCGCCGCAGACCTCGAGGTCGGGCTCCTGGTCGATCAACAGGGCCAGTCCCTGGCGGATGATCGGATGGTCGTCCACCACGAAGACCCGGTGTTTCGCCCCCACCGCGCGGGCGGCCCCTCGATTTGGCATCGGCCGTCCTTTCGCTCAGCTGTCCAGCGGGAACCGGCAGCAGATCAGGGTGCCGCGCGGCGCGCGCCGCCGCACGTCGAGCGAGCCGCCGACCATGTTGGCCCGGTGGCTCATGATCCGGAGGCCCAGGCCCGCCCCCGCCGTCGGCGGCTCGGGCATGCCCCGGCCGTCGTCCTCCACCGTCAGGCTGCCGGTGTCGCCCTTCCGGGCCAGAGTCAGCACGATCCGCTCGGGCTCCCCGTGCTTGATGGCGTTGTTCACCGCTTCCTGGGCGATGTGATACAGGTGCGTGGCCACCCCGACATCGGTGACCAGGATCGGGTCGGGGCACTCGAAGCGGCAGGAGACGTGGAACAGGTCTTCCACTTCGAGCGACCACTGCTGCAGGGCGGACATCAGGCCCTGCGCGTCCGAGAAGACCGGCACCAGCCCGCGGGCCAGCTCCCGGGTGCGATGGATGGCGTCGTTGACCAGCCGGACGATCTTGACCGCGTGGGCCGCCTGGGGTGCGCCCGAATCGTCCAGCTGCTGGGCCAGCACCTTGCTCATGAAGGCGATGCCCGTCAGGTGCTGGCCCAGGCCGTCATGCAGGTCCTGGCCGATCTGACGCTGCTCCCGGCCGCTGATCTCCAGCAGCGCCGACTCCATCTCCTTCCGCTCGGTGATGTCGATCCCGGTAGTAATGACGTGGGCCGGCCCCCAGTCCGCACCGGGGAGCACGGTGTTCGACCAGGCGATCCGGCGGAGCGCCCCGCCCCGTGTGGCCCAGTCGCTTTCGTAGGAGCGCTGCTCGCCCGGCCGGAGCCCCTCGATCACCGCCTGGAAACCCTGGGCCTCCTCCGGATCAGGGATCAGGTCCCAGAAGTACCGCCCGTTCACCTCGTCGAACGAGTAGCCGCTGATCAGCTCGCAGGTCCGGTTGAAGCGGATGATCGAGCCGGACGGACTCAGCACCACGACCAGCGCCCCGACGGTGTCGAGCACCGCCGACAGCAGGTTGCGCTCGCCGGCCAGCGCCGCCTCTGCCTGCTTGAGCTCGGTGATGTCGAATCCGACGCCGTGAATGAACCAGGGGCGGCCGTCCTCGCGCCGCACCATCTTGACCTCGCACTGGAACCAGACGAGGTGGCCGTCGCGGGCCAGCACCCGGTAGGCCGACCGGAGCGGGTTGCCGGTGAGGAACATCTCCGCCGCCTCGACGCTCCAGCGAAGCTGGTCGTCGGGATGGATGTGGTCGTACCAGCGGATCGGATCCTCCAGCCACTCCGCCTGGGAGAACCCCATCACCTCCTCGATCCGGGGACTGACGTACGCCTCGCCGATGCCGCGGTCCAGGTAGGCCATGAAGACCACCGCCGGCACCTGCTCGACCAGGGTGCGGTACTTGGCCTCCAGGTTGGGCAGCGGCGGATCGGCCGCGGGCGGAGCGCCGGTGGACCCACCGGCGTCGCGAGCGAACACGCCGGCCAGGCCGCGGAGGATCGCTTCGGCCTCGACCTGCTCCAGATTGCGATTCACGGCCGCGGGGTCATTGGAAGTCATGCGGACGGCGCCGGGTCGGCTCCTTGTTCAAGGCGGCCATGGTGAAGCGGCGGAGCGCCTGGATCGCACGACCATAGGTCATGACCGCGGCCGACGACAGCAGCGAGCCGGGCGGTTGGGCCATGAACGGCTGGAACTTGTCGGGAAAGCCGGGCATGGTGCAGCCGATGCAGATACCGCCGACGTTGGGACAGCCCCCGATCCCGCCCATCCAGCCCCGCTTCCCCACGTTGCACTGCACCACCGGTCCCCAACAGCCCAGCTTCACGATGCACAGGGGGCTGCCGTAGTCGTCGGCGAACTCGCCCTGCTCGTAATGCCCGCCCCGGTCGCACCCCTCGTGGACCGTGCGGTCGAACAGCCAGCGGGGGCGGAGGACGTCGTCGAGCGGGATGGGGGGAGCGCGGCCGACGAACTGGTGGAGGAGATAGAGAAGAGTCTCGGTCATGTTGTCGGGCTGGACCGGACACCCGGGGAGGCAGACGAGCGGGGTGCCCGAGAGTGACCGCCAGTTCCAGCCGAGATAGTCGGGCAGGCCCATCGCGCCGGTCGGATTGCCCGCCATGGCGTGAATCCCGCCGTAGGCGGCACAGGTCCCCGCGGCCAGCACCGCCCAGGCCCGCGGCGCCAGCCGGTCGATCCAGGCGCAGGTGGTGATCGGCTGGCCGGTGGCCGGATCGGTGCCGAAGGTGGCCCAGTAGCCGTCCGCCTTGTTGCTCTCGTCGGGGATCGAGCCTTCCACCACCAGGATGAACGGGCCGAGCTCGCCCCGGGCGCCCTGGTGGAAGAACTCGACGAACTCGTCGCCCACTTCGGCGGCCAGGAACGGATTGTAGAGTTTGACCCTGGGGGTCCAGGGAAGGGCACCGCTGAGGAGATCCTCGAGGCTGGGCTGGGTCGCCGCCGTCATGGCGATGGTGTCGCCGTCGCAGCTCAGCCCGGCGGTCAGCCAGAGGATGGCGATCTCCGGGGTGGAGGCGCTGACGCCGGAAACGGCGCTGCGCGGCTGGGAGAGGACGGGCATGGGGGAACTCCGGCCGTCAGGACGGGTGGCTTCTGGTAAGCTAGCGGCTTTTCGGTCGCTGGTAAGCCGAGCAGCCCGACCCCCGGAGGAGCTCCTGATCGCCCGACCGAAGGGCAGGGTGCTGGCCGCCCGTCACAGCCCGACCGACGATTCGGCCGGAGCTTGCGGGAACGGAAAGGAGGAGCCCGCATGGGTCGCATACTGCGGTTTGTCGCGCTGGGACTGATCCCCGCCTCGCTGGCCCTGGCCCACGTCGGCGCACCGCCCGTGTGGGTGTTCGCCGCCGCCGCCGCCGCCATCATTCCCCTGGCGGACTGGATCCGGCGGAGCACCGAGCAGGTGGCCCGCACCGCCGGTCAGGCGGTCGGCGGCCTGCTCAACGTGACCTTCGGGAATGTCACCGAGCTGATCCTCGCCCTGTTTGTCCTGAGCGCGGGCAGGATCGACGTCGTGAAAGCGAGCATCACCGGGTCCATCGTCAGCAACAGTCTGCTCGGCCTGGGCCTGGCCATTCTGGTGGGCAGCTGGGGGCGCGAGAAGCAGGTTTTCCAGCGGGAGCGCGCGGGGCTGCTGGCCAGCCTGATGATCCTCTCCGTCATCGCGCTCCTGGTACCGGCCCTGTTCGACCTCACCGAGCGCCGGCTTCACGGATCCGCCGTTGCCGGCCACTTAGACGAGCGCCTGAGTCTCGGCGTGGCCGTCGTCCTGATCCTGGCGTACGGCGCCAACCTGCTCTACACGCTGGTCACCCACCGCGACCTCTTTGCTCCACCGCGCACGGGCGACGAGGCCGGCCGGGTCGAGGTCGCGGGGTGGCCGCTCTGGCGGGCGGTCGCCGTGCTGGCCGGGGCCACTGCCGCGGTCGCGCTGGAGGCGAAGCTCGTGGCCGATGCGCTCGAGGGGACCTCCGCGGCCCTGGGACTCACCCCGTTCTTCCTGGGCGTGATGATCCTGCCGCTGGTCGGCAACGCCGCCGAGTACTTCGCCGCCATCTACTTCGCCCGTCAGGACCGCCTCGACCTGGTCATGACGATCGCGGTCGGCTCCAGCATCCAGATCGCGCTGTTCACCGCGCCGCTCCTCGTGCTCGTGTCGTATGCGATGGGGCACCCGATGAGCCTGGTCTTCACCAACCCGCTCGAGCTGGTCGCGGTGGCCGGCGTGGCATTCGCGGTCAACGCCATCGCGCAGGACGGGGAGACGACGTGGTTCGAGGGCGTTCTCCTCCTCGCCGTCTATGCGGTGCTGGGGCTCGCGTTCTTCTTCGTGCGCTGAGCCGCCCGCCCCGCCCCGGCACTCAGGCCGCGGCGAGAGCGCCGAGCGCTCGCCGGCCCGGAGCCAGGCCAGCGAGACTGCTGCCGCGGCCGCCAGGTAGGCGAGACCGCCCGGCCTCCACATGATGAGGCCGGCGAGCTGCTGGTCCTCGAGCGGCGTGAGCCCCCACAGGGCGCCCGGGAGCGCGGCCGTGAACACATAGAGCACGCTGACTCCCGCATGCATCCGCCGGTGGCCGTCGGGCCGCAGCAGCGCCCACCAGAAGAGATAGCCGGTCCCGAGAAACCCGAGATGCTCGGCCGCGTGGACCCCCTCGTTGGCGAGCGCCGCCTGATAGAATGCCGGCGCGTGCCAGACGAGCAGCGTCACCACGCTCGTGCTCCACGCGACCGCCGGCCGGAACAGGAGGCCCACTGCCCACGCCACGCGGTCATGGTGGTGCCACACTGGGCCATCTGCCGGCGGACCGAGGGCGCTAACATTACGGCATCAACCAGGACACCGTGCCGAGCACCAGTAGTGGGGGGATCCTCAGCAGGATGGTGGAGCTCACGATCATGCCGCTTCTCCTTAGGCGTGGACAGCCAATGTAGCCGGACCCCGGCTGATCGAATTGCATCGTGGCCCTACGCTGTTCGGGCAGCACGGCCGTTCAAGCGCCCGGCCTGTCGCGGTCCTAGGATGCCGAACGGACCGGCCGCTCAGTTTCTTGAAGAGGGGGCGCCGGCCGCCAGAGTCGCGTCAGGAAATGGCCACCAGCGACGCCCGGTAACCGAAGGAGGGAACACGTGAGCGACAGTTTCGAACAGCGCCAGCGGCTCCTCGACCCCCACCGGGTCGAGGAGCAACGGCGGGCGCGCGAAGAAGCCGAGGATCGCCTGCGGGATCTCGGCATCCCGATTCACGCGCGCGACAGCGACGAGGAGCTGTCCGATCTCCTCGATGCCGTCGGGCGATTCGAGAGCGCCGTGGAGTCGCACGGCGGCGACCTGCTGGTCAACCGGCTCGAGTCGGCCGAGCCGCAGGATGCCGGC
>JBBRGH010000009.1:0-24157 GCA_038240915.1 Gemmatimonadales bacterium
GCTCATCGATTCGCTGCCGCCGGCGAGCACCACGTCGGTCTCGCCCAGCAGGATCCGGTGCGCGCCCTGGATCACGGCTTCGAAGCCCGAGCCGCAGAGCCGGTTCACGGTCACGGCCGGCGTCTCGATGGGCAGGCCCACCCGGAGACCGACGTGCCGGGCGAGGTAGGGGGCATCGGCCGAAGTCTGGAGGACGTTGCCGAAGATGACGTGGCCGACATCGGCGTGGCCGACCCCGGCCCGGTCCAGGGCCGCACGTCCGGCCAGCACACCCAAGTCTGTGGCGGAGAGGTCTTTGAGGGCGCCGCCGAAGGCGCCGAATCCGGTGCGGACGCCGGCCAGGAAGACCACGCCGGTCTCGCGGAGAGAGGCCATGATCCCGAAATATACGTCAGATCACGGTGCCGCTCATGATCACCGCGTTCTTGGGGATGATGACGATGCCGTCCCGGATGTAGTAGTTGGGGCCGTCCAGGAAAGCGGGCTTTCCAGCGGGCGAGATCCGGACGTCGTCGCCGATCCGGGCATTCTTGTCCACGATCGTCCGCTCGACCACCGCCCCGTGGCCGATCCCCATGGTCGGCGCGCCGGGAAGCGGGATCCGCTCCGGGCTGTCGTAGAAATCCTGGCCCATGATCAGGGAATCCCGGACCACGGCCCCGGCCTGGATCCGGCTCCGCACCCCCAGCAGCGAGTGCTCGATCAGGGCGTCATTGATGATGCAGCCGTCGGCGATGACCGACCGCTCGATGCTGCTCTTGATGATCTTGGTGGCCGGCAGGTAGCGGGCGTGGGTGAAGATCGGCGCGCTGGCATCGTAGAAATTGAACTGCGGCAGCGGCTCGCAGAGGTCGAGGTTGGCGTCGTAGAAGGCCCGGATGGTGCCGATGTCCTCCCAGTACCCCTCGTGCCGGTAGGCGTGCACCCGCCGCGTCTCGATCAGCCGCGGGATGATGTGCTTGCCGAAGTCCACTTCGCTGCCGGCCAAAGAGTCCGCCAGGACCTCGCGGTCGAAGACGTAGATGCCCATCGAGGCCGGCAGCTCGTCAGGATAGCCCCGAAGGCTGGCCTGCACCACCGGATCGGTCGGCTTCTCGACGAAGCGGGTGATCCGCCCCCGCTCGCCCACCTCCATGATGCCGAAGCCCCCCGCCAGCTCCGCCCGCACCGGCGTCGTCGCCACCGTCACCTCGGCACCGCTGGACTCGTGCTGCTCCAGGATGGTGCGGTAGTTCATCCGGTAGAGCTGGTCCCCGGACAGGATCAGGACCAGGCGGTGCCCGTACGACGCCATGTGCACCAGGTTCTGCCGGACGGCGTCGGCGGTGCCCTGGTACCAGTCGGTGCGGTCCGGCCGCTGCTCGGCGGCCAGGATCTCGACGAAGCCGGGCGAGAAGTTGTCGAACCGGTAGCTCTCCTGGATGTGCCGGTGGAGCGATCCGCTGTTGAACTGGGTGAGGAGGAAGATCCGGCGGATCTCGGAATTGAGGCAGTTGCTGATGGGGATGTCCACCAGCCGGTACTTGCCGGCCAGCGGGACGGCGGGCTTGGCCCGGTCCTTCGTCAGCGGAAACAGGCGCGTCCCGGCGCCGCCGCCCATGATGACCGCCACGATGTCGTGCGGGCGGAGGGTCGTCCAGGACATGGGTACACCTCACCGAAACGGAGGATCGGCACCCGGGGTGCCGACCATGGGCTAGCCGTCGGCCAGGGCGGCCCCGCAGTTGACGCAGTGGCGCCAGCCCGGGTCCACCTCGCTGTGACAGTGGGGGCATTCCGGCGGCGTCTGCCGCTGGCCACAGTGGGGACAGAACCGGACCGGCCGGCCCGCCGGCAGCAGGTCGCCGCAATAGAGGCAGTGCGGCGTCTCCTCCGGCTCGGCGGCCTCCTCAAATTCCTCGGCCGGCGGCTCCGGCTCGATCGGGGCGAGATCGTTGATCGGATCGAGCCCGCCCACGTCGAGGCCCGTCAGAGCGGGATCGGAGAGCGGCGGGGCGTAGACGAGGTCGGGGTCGGAATCCGGACCCAGGGCGCGGGCCAGCGGCTCGGAGCGAATCGACACCAGCACGTGCTCGCACTTCCGGAGCACGTTCAGATCCGGGTTCGAGCTGGCCGCTTCTTCGGCGAAGCGGGCCCGGGCCTCCTCGGGCTCGGTCCGCACCAGTCCGCCCTCACCGGCGCAGAGCCGGAGCAGGATCAGCTCGTAGTCCTCGACGCTCTCCAGCAGCAGCGCCCGGCGGTTGGACCGGTAGGGCACGATGGCATCGTGGATGTCCTCGAGCGGGATGGGGTGGTGCAGCCGGACCGGATCGCTCGCCGCGAGATTGGAGACGAACCGCCGGAAGAAGCGCTCGAGCTCGGTCACAAGGGCCTCGAGAAAGACGGTCGGTATGGCAGGTTAGAAACGGCTCGCGGCGGCGTCAAGCGAGGCCCGATGGAGCCCGCGGTCAGCCGCTGCCTTCGCTCAGCGCGAAGGGCTCGTCCGACAGCAGCCGCTCCTCGAGCTCGGCATAGGCGGTGTCGGGGTCGTAGGCCAAGTAGAGACCCTTGGCGCGCTTGGCCGCCAGCCACTCGCCGAAGCCCGACGCCACGATCCCGTCCGAGGTGCGCTGCTCCCTGGCCGCGAGCACGGCGAGGTCGTTGGCGTACTCGTTCTTCGCGTGCCCCTTGTGCCCGCGGACCCAGGTCCACTGCACGTCGTGCAGCCGGGAGCCGGCGAGGAGGGCTTTCCACAGCTCCAAGTTCTCGATCGGCCCCTCCTTCCGCCGCCACCCCCGGCCGACCCAGCCGGGCACCCACTCGCGCATGCCCCGGACCAGATACTGCGAGTCGGACACCACCAGCACGGGGAGGCGGGCCCCCTTGTTGGCCAGCAGCTGCAGGGCGGCCACCGCGCTGGCCAGCGCCATTCGATTGTTGGTCGTGGCCGGTGCGCTGATGTAGAAGTCCCGGCGGTGGATCGTACCGCCCGGGCTCCGGGCCTCGATCAGGCCGCCGCCGCCGCCCGGATTCTGTCCCTCGCGTCCGTTACCCAGGCAGCTCTCGTCGAGATGGAGAACGGCGGGGCTGCTCACCCGACGACCTGAAAGCTGTCGATATGGTCGAGGCGGAAAGTCAGGTCCTCCCCGGTCATCGGCAGCCGGCCGATCAGCACTTCGTGCTGGTCCACCGAGGTGACCCGGACAGCCACCACGATGTACTCGGTGCCCCGGCGCAGGAGCGCTACCCGCTGCCCCTCTCGGGCGGCGTGCTCGAGCTGATCCATGCGGTCGGTGGTCCAGCGGACGCTCATGGCAGGCGGCGGGTGACCCGAATGCTCCCGGTCGGTCCGGCGGTGAGCCGCCCGATCACCGCCGCGGCGGGCGTCTCCGCCTCGAGCAGGGCGGCCACCAGCGCCGCTTCGTTTTCCGACGGCACCGCCAGGAGCAGGCCGCCCGACGTCTGCGCGTCCACGCAGAGGAGCCGTTCGATCGCCATCACGTCGTCGGCCCACTCGACCTGCGTGGCCGCCTGCAGGTTGCGCTGGGTGCCGCCGGGGACGAAGCCGCGATTGGCCAGGTTCAGCGCGTGCGGCAGGATCGGCAGCGCCTCGTAGGCCACCTCGGCCCCGACTTGGCTGGCGGCGAGGATGTTGCCCAGGTGTCCCAGCAGGCCGAAGCCGGTGACGTCGGTCGCGGCGCTCACGCCCACCGCCAGGGCGGCCCGGGCGGCGCCCTCGTTGAGCGTGGTCATCGAGCGGACGGCGTCGTTCATCCCCGTCTCGAGCAGCGCGTCCCGCTTGAGCGCGGTAGCCAGGATGCCGGTGCCCAGCGGCTTGGTGAGGATCAGCACGTCGCCGGCGCAGCCGCCCGCATTGGTGAGCGCCCGGTCCGGGTGGACCTCACCGATCACCACCAGGCCGAACAGTGGCTCGAGCACGTCGATCGAATGCCCGCCGAGCATCAGGCAGCGGGCCCGCTGGGTGACTTCCGAGGCTCCGCCCAGCACCTCGCCCAGCATATCGAACGGCAGCTTTTCGCGCGGCCATCCCACCAGGTTGAGGGCGAAGAGCGGGGTGCCGCCCATGGCGTAGACGTCGCTCAGGGCGTTGGCGGCGGCGATGGCGCCCCAGGCGCGCGGATTGTCCACGATCGGAGTGAAGAAATCGGTGGTGGCCACCAGGGCCCGGTCCTCGCTCAGCCGGAAGACCGCCGCATCATCCCGGGTGGCCGCATCCACCAGCACTCGGGGGTCCACGACCGCGGGCAGGTGCCGCAGCACCTCCGCCAGGTCCACCGAGCCAAGCTTGCAGGCGCAGCCCGCGCCGTGCGAGAGCGCGGTCAACCGGATTCTGGGTGGAGTGGACGAGGTCGAGGGCTGCGTCATGCCGGAAGTTATACCGACCCTCGGGCAGGCAACACGGCCGGGCCCGACCGGTTTCAAAGATCCGGGCTGGCCCAGAGAAGGGCGCGGAGCGCGATCAGGGCCCGCTCCTGCTGGGCCATCGCGCCGAAGCTCCCGTCGGCCCTCTGGCGCTGCCCCAGCGCGGGCAGCACCCGAGCGGTGATGGCACGCGCCGACTCCAGTCCCGTGGCCTGGAGGGCGTCGAGCGTGGGGAACGGGTCGGCGTTGGCCCAGAGCCCGTCGGGCGTCTGGTTGGCCCCGATCAGGTCCACCACCCGCGCCACGCTCGCCTCCGAGCCGGGGCCGCCCTGCGCCAGGGCATGCAGCCCGGCGACGATGCTGTCCGGCGCGAAATGGCCGCTCCAGGTAGTCCACTGCTCGGCCAGCGCCCGGATGCTCTCGAGGTGCTGCGTGGCGCCGGGCTCGCGTCCGAGCCCGGCCCGGCAGGCGGCGCGGAGGCCGAGACAGCTGATGGCGAATCGGGCCGCCGCCTCGACCCGGAACGCCTTCCCGTTGGGGAGCGTGATCGGCGCGACCCGCACTTCGGGCGGTGCCGGAGAGAAGAAGCCGCGCACGAAGTGCTGGCAGAGGCGCTGGGCGTGGCGAGTTTTGTCGCAGCCCTCGCCGTAAGCGCCGGCCTTGCCCTGGGTCGCCAGCAGCCAGGTGAGTGTGGCCGACAGGGCGGGATCGGTCCGGTCGCGACCGAGGTCGACCAGTTCGTGGACCCGCCAGATAGTGGGGACGGCGCCGCCGCCGACAGTGCCGTCCGGCCGGAGCTCGGCCGACAGCGTCCGGGCGATGTCCTCGGCCAGGGTGTCGTCGCCCGGCGCCGGCGTGTCGAGGGCGGCGCGCGCCAGCAAGCCCTGCCGGCTGCGAACCACACCGAAGTAGAGGGTCAGGCGCTCCAGCGCCGAAGGGCTCACGCGGCGAGGGCCCCGGCCAGGAGGATCCGGCCGAAGGCCATCCGCTACCAGGCCTTTCGAATCGAATCGGCGGAGAGCAGCGCCCCGCGGGACATGACCTGGTCGATGGCGAGCGTGTGGCGGATGTCGTTGAGGGGGTCGCGGGTGAGGACCAGGAGATCGGCCGCCTTGCCCGGGGCCAGCAGCCCGAGCGAATCCACGCCCAGGAGGAGGGCACCGTTCCGGGTTCCGGCCAGCAGCGCGTCGCGGGTGGAGAAGCCGGCCCCGACCAGCAGCTCGAGTTCGCGGTGCTCGCTGTAGCCCGGGATCAGCAGCTGGTTCGAGGCGTCGGTACCGGTGGCGATCCGACCCCCCTCCGCGGCAAAGAGGCGGAGAAACAGGTCCTGCTTGGGGCGGCCGGCGCGGAACGTGGGATAGTCCTCTGCCGTCCAGCCGGCCCGGCGGATCATGTCCGTCACGTTCCAGCGCGCCTGCTGCAGCTCCGGCACCGCCTTGAGCATCGTGTCGGTCAGGACCGCCGGGTCGTCCAGCCGGCTGAAGGTCTCGTGCAGCACGAGGGTCGGGACCATGGTGACGTGGTGGCTGGCCGTTTCCTTGGCCACCCGCGCCAGCGCCGCCGAATCGAGCCCGGCCCAGCTCCGCTCGAACGCGGTCCAGCCGGAAAAGAACCCGCGATAGTGCGCGGCATAGAGCGAGGAGGCGTCGCTCATCGAGGCTTCGGGCACTCCGCTCATGTGCTCGATCGACGCGACCCCCTCCCTGGCCGCGGTCACGGCGTCGGTCATGCCGAGGTGCGCCGCCACCCGGAGGTTGAAGGTCCGGGCCTCGTCCATGATCGCTTTGAGGAGGGTCGGGTCGATCCGGGTGTAGACCTTGATCAGGTCCACCCCGGCGTTGACCAGCCGGTCCACGGCTTTGCGGGCCTCCCGGGGACTGCTGGCGCCGATGGCGTCGGGATAGGTGGTGGGCAGGCCGTCGATCATCGCCCCCGCGCTGTAGATCCGGGGACCGGCCACGGCGCCCAGGTTGACCCGGCTGCGGAGGCGGAGAATCGAGTCCAGCGTCCCGTGGACGTCCCGCACGGTGGTGACGCCCCAGGCGAGATAGCGGGGCAGGGCCCACGGCTCGACGTGGGCGTGGGCATCGATCAGGCCGGGGATGATCCAGCGTCCGCTGACGTCCACCTCGCGGGTGCGGGCCGGCAGCGCGAAGCCGGCCTGCGTCCCCACCGATTCGATCCGGCCCCGGCGCACCACGATGACCGAGTTGGGCAGCACCGGCCCGCCACTCCCGTCGAACAGGGTGGCGCCCACCAGCGCCACGCCGTCGGGCGGCGAGCGGTGGCAGGCCAAGAGGGGGCCGATTGCCAGCACCAGGGCCGCGCCGGCGAGCACGGAACGTCGAAGGTAGAGCATGCGCCAGGGGAAGGGGTGTAGGAAGGTGAGTGGGTGACGGGGCGCATGCAAGATCCTCGAGGGCTCTCGTTATACTTGGGCGATGACGGACCTCTCCACCGATACCCCCGCAGATCCGGCGGCGCGGCGGCTCGGCCAGCCGCGCGCGCTCACGCTGTCGGAGTACGGACTGATCGGTGACATGCGCACCGCCGCGCTGGTCGGAGTCGACGGGGGTATCGATTGGTGCTGCCTGCCACGGTTCGACAGCGGCAGCGTCTTTGCCGCGATCCTCGACCAGGAGCGCGGCGGCCGCTGGTCCATTCGGCCCCAGGGCGAGTGGACCTCGACCCAGCGCTACCTCCCCCGCACCAACATCCTCGAGACGACCTTCCGGACGTCCGAGGGCGTCGTCGTTCTGACCGATTTCATGCCGGTGGACGATGACGGCCGGCCGTCGAGCCCGCACCCCGAGATCCACCGCCAGCTCCGCTGCACCCGCGGATGGGTGCCCATGCACATGGTCTTCATGCCCCGGTTCGAGTACGGGGCGCGGACGACCCGGCTGGAGCTGCTCCGGAACGGCCTGTTCGCCACCGACCGCACCGATCAGGTGCTGACCCTGTCGAGCGCCAAGCCGGTGGACTGGACCGTCGAGCAATCCACCGCCTCGGCCCTCTTCGCCGTGGAGAAGGGGGAGCAGCGCTGGCTGGTGCTACGGTACGACGACGACGACATCCATCCCGTGGACCGGTACGAGAGCGCCCGGAAGCTGGACATCACCGCCACCTTCTGGGCCCGCTGGGCCGCGGGCGTGCGCTACAGCGGTCCCTTCCGCGGCATGGTCAAGCGCTCCGCGCTCGCCCTCAAGTTGCTGACCCACGCGGAGACCGGGGCCATCATCGCGGCCCCCACGACCTCCCTGCCGGAGACGATCGGCGGCGTCCGCAACTGGGACTACCGCTTCGTCTGGCTCCGGGACGCCGCCTTTACGCTGGCCGCGCTCGATGCGGTGGGCCACCACCGCGAGGCGGACGCCTTCATGCGCTTCCTCAGGAAGGTCTGCCGCCACGAGGGGGGCGGCCACCTCCAGATCATGTACGGGATCGACGGTCGGCGGGACCTGGTCGAGCGCCAGCTCGACCACCTGTCCGGGTACCAGGGCTCGCGGCCGGTGCGGGTGGGCAACGGCGCCGTGGGCCAGCTCCAGCTCGACGTCTACGGAGAGGTCCTCGAGACCGCCGACATCTGGCGCCGCACCAACGAGATGACCGAAGGGACCTGGCGGGTGCTCCGGGGCCTGGTGGACTGGGTCAGCAAGAACTGGCAGCTGCCCGACTCGAGCATCTGGGAGGTCCGGGGCGAGGTCCGGCACTACGTGTTCAGCAAGGTGATGAGCTGGGTGGCGCTCGACCGCGGGGTCCGGATGGCCGAGGAGCTCGGGCTCGAGTCGAACACCGACGACTGGCGGGTCCAGCGCGAGGCGCTGCATACCGAGATCATGGAGCGGGGCTGGAGCGAGCGGCACCAGGCCTTCACCCAGGCCTACGACGACGATGCGCTCGACGCCGCGGCGCTGGCCATCCCCATGGTGCGGTTCCTCCCCTGGAACCATCCCCGGGTCCACGGCACCGTGCGGGCCATCGCGCGCGAGCTCACCAGCGCCGATGGCGAATTGGTGTACCGCTACAAGCATTCCGACGGACTGGAGGGGGAGGAGGGGGCCTTCTCGATCTGCACCTTCTGGCTGGCACAGGCCCTGACCATGATTGGCGAGCGCGAGCGCGCCGAGCGGGTGTTCCGCCGCATGCTGCGCCACGCCAATCACGTCGGGCTCTATTCCGAGGAGATCGATCCCGCCACCGGCGAGTTTCTCGGCAATTTTCCGCAGGCCTTCACCCACATCGCGTTGATCAACTGCGCCGCGGCGCTGGCCCGGACCGACTCGCCAGGCTAGCCCCGCGACCGCCTAGCGGCGGCCGCGGCCGGCCTTGCGGCCTTTCTGGGCGGGCTTCCGGGCCGACTTCTTGGCGCCTTTGCGAGCGGCCTTCCTGGCCGGACGTCGGGCGGCCTTCCGGCCGGGCTTCTTCGCCGTCTTCTTGGCGGCCTTCCGGGTGGCCTTCTTCGCCGTCTTCTTGGCGGCCTTCCGAGCGGGCTTCTTCGCCGTCTTCTTGGCGGCCTTTGAGCTCTTGCGCGCGGCGGTCCTGGCCGTCTTCTTCGCGGCTTTCCGAGCGGTCTTCTTGGCGACTTTCTTGGCCGGCTTGGCGGCCTTCTTGGCCGGCTTGGCCGCCTTCTTCGCGGGTGGTCGGGCGACGGCGGGCTGGGCCGGGGCACTCGACCGGACCGCCGCGGGCGCTGGCGGTGGGGGAGCCGGTGGGGCCGGGGTCGGCGCCGGCGGCTGTTCCAGCGGCAAGGGATCCATCCAGCCCGATCCGGACCAGCCCATCTCCATATAATGAAGGTCGACCATCGTCGCTTCCTCCGATCCGTGATGCGGCGCAACCCGCCGGCGGTGAGGCGCGCCCGCGCCCCTGTCGAGAGGTGATTCAGATATAACTTGCACATCTTCGAAGCTTCTGCAAGCGTCCAACATTCCGACGGACCGGAGGATCGGGCGGCGCCAGTGACGGCCGCATTCGCCCACCACGGCAGGCGCGGCGATCCCGGGAGCCGCAGGCTAAGTTATTGGACGACAATGGCTTGACAAGGCTCTATCGGATGGGCGCCCCCGCCCTCCCGCCGGGGGTCCTGCGACCACGCGTGGCGTGCGCTATACTTACGCCAGCATTTCCCCTCTCTCAGTGGACACAGCCGCCGGTGACATCTCTCCGACCTGAAGCGGACCGCCCCTCGCGCCGGCGTCCGGCCTGGGCCGTGCCCGGCCTCGTCATGGCCGCCTGCCTCGCGGCTTCGGCCCTCGCCGCCCAGACCGCCAGCGAGCTGCAAGTCACCCCCGAGACCATGACCCTCGGCGTCGGCCAGAAGCAGCCCATCTTCGCTTCGGCCTACGACCGCCAGGGCAACTTCATCTCCTCGGCCAAGTTCACCTTCCTGAGCTCGGACACGACGATCGCCAAGGTCTCCAAGGACGGCGCCGTGCTCGGGGTCGCCCCAGGCCTGGCCAAGGTCGAGGCCCGGCTCCAGGGGAAGCGCGCGTCCCTGGCGGTGCTGGTGAACGGCCCCGGCCCCGGCAACACCGCCGGCGGCGGAGTGGCCCTGGTGCTCGATCCCCCGGCCGCCGTGCTCCTGCCCGGAGAGAGCGTGCTCATCACCCCGCACGCACTGCGGGAGGACGGCACTCCCCTGCCGCTCGACAAGGTTCAGTGGAAGTCGCTGAAGCCGGAAGTGGCGACGGTAGACAGCACCGGGCTGGTCGTCGGGGTGGCGCCGGGCCGGAGCATCTTGCAGGCCAACAGCGGCGCCGGTCTCATGGCGACAGTGCCGGTGGACGTAGAGCTGACCGAGATCGCGCTCGAGGGCATGAGCGACATTCTCGGGCCCGAGGACGCGGAGACCCTGCACGTTCGGGTGCCGGCCCAGGGCAACCGCGAGGTCTCCACCGGAGTGCAGTGGCGCTCGGCCGATACCGCCATCGCGGTCATCGGTCCCGACGGTATCGTCCAGGCGCGCCAGCCGGGCCGCACTGAGCTGGTGGTGAGCGGCTTCGGGCAGGAACGGCGCACCGGCCTCACCGTCCACCGGCTGCCGCAAGTACTCGTCGTCTCGCCCAAGCCGCCGGCCGAGCCGCTGCAGATCCCGCTCCGGGCCGCGCGGGAATTCACCGCGGTGGCGCAGGCCGCCGACTCCACCCCGATTCCCGAAGCGCGCATCGCCTGGGAAGTGGGCGACACGGGCGTGATCGGATTCGACCGCTCCACCGGCGCGCTCAGCGCCCGCGACACGGGCTCCACGACCCTCACGGCCCGCCTCCGCGGGTTCGAGCCGGTGGTCTGGAAGATCCACGTCATCGCGGGCACGCTGGGCCTCGACCGCACCCGGGCCGGCCTCCGCCTCGGCGAGCGGGTGACCCTGGCGGCCAACCTGCTGGACGAGGGGGGAAAGGTCATCGCGCCCGCCACCGGCATCGAGTGGAGCACCGACCGGACCGACGTCGTCGCCGTTGCGGGCGGGGAAGTCCGCGCCCTCAGCCCGGGTAAGGCGGTGGTGAGCGCGGCCATTCCTGGTGGCGGCAAGCCGGTGTCCGCCGACATCTTCGTCACCGCCGATCTGCTGGTCTCCTCCAACCGGAGCGGGGCCTTCGGGATCTATCAGCTCCGGCCCGAGAGCCCCGACACCCTGCTTCCGGTGCTGATGGACGGCGGCGGGCAGGTGCAGGCCATGCGCTCGCCCGATCGGACCCGGATCGCGTTCAGCTCCAGCCGGGCCGGGAGCTTCGACCTGTACCTGGCGGACGCCGACGGGCACAATCCCCGGCGCCTGACCACGGATCCGGGTGCCGAAGGCGATCCGGTGTGGACCCCGGACGGCTTGCGCATCGTCTACACGGCCGCGCCCCGCGCCGGCGTGCCCCAGATCATGAGCATCCAGACCGATGGCACCGATCCGCGTCCCATCACCGCCTCTCCTGGTGGTAATCGGACCCCGGACGTCTCACCCGACGGGCACCGGGTGGCCTTCGTCTCCACCCGCGACGGCAATCCGGAGATCTACGAGGCCGGGATCGACGGCGGCGAGGCGCGCCGGCTCACCAGGACCGGAGACCGAGAGGCCAGTCCGCGCTACCTGCCCGGCGGCGATCTGCTGTATGTGCTGGAGAAGAGCAAGGCCAGGATCCTGCGGCTCGCCGCCGGCGCCAGCGCACCGGTGACCGTGCTCGAGGTGGATCAGCCGGTGATCGCACTGGACGTCTCGCGGGACGGCGAGCGGGTGGCGTACGTGGCCGGCAAGCTGGCCGAGGCCGGCAAGGGGAAGTCGCAGCTCACGCTCCGGATCGAGACCCTGGGTGCGGGGAGCACCCCTCTGCTCGTGCCGCTCCGGCCCGGCGAGCAGGTGTTGAGCCCTTCCTTCTGAGCGCGGCGGCCCCGTGAGGGCTCTCGCGCTCGACGGGGTGGGCGGGGTCGAGCACCTGGCGGTGCGCGACCTGCCGCGGCCGGAGCTCGCGAACCCCGGCGACGTGCAAGTGCGGATCCACGCCGCGGCGCTCAACCGGCTCGATCTCTTCGTGGCCGACGGGTTGCCCGGCGTCCGCTACGAGTTCCCGCACATCGTCGGGTCCGACGGCGCGGGCGTGGTGGAGGCGGTCGCCGCCGGTGTCACGGCCGTCCGCCCGGGCGACCGGGTGATGATCAATCCCGGACTGTCCTGCGGCCGCTGCGCCGCCTGCCGCGAGGGCGAGGATGCGCTCTGTCCCGCCTTTCGGGTCGTGGGCGAGCATCGTCCCGGCACCGCCGCCGAGTTCGTGGTGGTGCCGGCGGAGAACTTGGCGCCCGTGCCGGCCGGCATGCCGTGGGATCAGGCTGCCGCCTTCTCGCTCGCCACTCTCACCGCCTGGCGGATGCTCACCACCCGCGCCGCGGTGCGGCCCGGCGAGACCGTCCTCATCTGGGGCATCGGCGGCGGGGTGGCCATGGCGGCGCTCGAGGTCGCCAGGCACCTGGGCGCGCGGGCGGTGGTGACCAGCTCCTCCGACGCCAAGCTCGCCATCGCCCGGCGGGCCGGCGCCGAGGGCACGATCAATCACGGGTCGACCGACGTGGTGGCGGAGATCCGCCGGCTGACCGACGGACGCGGCGCGGACGTGGTGGTGGACAGCATCGGCGAGGCCCGCTGGCAGGACTCGCTCCGGGCGCTCCGGCACGGCGGGCGGCTGGTCCTCTGCGGCGCGACGACGGGGCCGATGATCGCGCTCGACCTCCGCCGGTTGTTCTGGCATCAGTGGAGCATCCTCGGTTCCACCCTCGGCAGCCGGCGCGAGTACGCGGAGATAGTGGCCCTTGCGCACCAGGGCAAGCTTTGGCCGGCGGTGGACCGGGTGGTGCCGCTGGCCGATTGGGCCCAGGCGATGGGCCGGCTCGCGGCCGGCGAGCAGACCGGCAAACTCGTGATCGAGGTGGCGACGTGAACGAACTCTGGGAGCGGCTGCGGCTGGGCAGCGAACAGATCGGCACCGTCGTTCCGGCGCTGGTCGGGGCGGCGGTGATCCTGCTGACCGGCTACTTCCTGGCCCGCCAGGTCCAGCGCTGGGCGGACGACACACTCAAGCGGCTCGACTTCAACCGCATGGCCGCAGCCGGCGGCCTGGACGAGGTGGTGGGCCGCACCGGGTCCCGGCTGGATCCGGTGCGGGCCCTGGCCAAGCTGATCTTCTGGCTGGTGATGCTGGTGGTGATCCTGCTGGCCACCACGGCGCTCGGCCTCGAGAGCATCAACCAGATGTTCGGGACCATGCTGGCCTTCCTGCCGACGCTGATCGCCGGGATCGTGATCGTGATCCTGGGGATGATCCTGGGCGAGTTTGTCCGGGGCCTGATCCTGGCCTCGGCCGGCACCGTGTCCGGCGTGCCCACGGTGGCCAAGGTGGCGAAGGGCGCTGTCGTGGTGATCGCCGTGTTCATGGCGCTGCAGCAGGTGGGAGTGGCGGAGGAGATCGTCACCGCGGCGTTCACGCTCACCCTTGGCGCGGTGGCCCTGGCGTTCGGGCTGGCCTTTGGGCTGGGCAACCGTGACCTGGCGGGCGAGATCACCCGGCGATGGTACGAGGAGGGCCGCCGGCGGGACCGGCGGCGCACCGACCGTGAGGGACCCAACATGCCGCCCGGCGACGAGCCACCGATGCTCGACTGAGCCCGGTGGCCGGGACGAACGGCCGCCGGCCTACTTGAGCGTGAAACGCCCCACCGTCCGCGTCCCGTCCGCCGCCTTGATCGACCCGTAGACCATGCCGCCCTTCCCGAATCCCGCCAGCGTCGCCCCGTGGGGAAATTCCACCGCGCGCTGCCAGCGTCCCTTCCGGTCGAACACGTCGTAGCTCAGCGGCGCTTCCTCGTCGCTTCGGGGCCGCTGGAGCCAGACCTCGCCGTTCGGACGACCGAGCGCGAAGTCGAACGGCGGCTTGGTCTCGGCGAAGGGATACTTGATCTCGAGATTCTGCGGCATCCCGAACTGCTTGCCCTGCTCGCGGACCTGGGTCAGCACCCGATCGCGATCAGCCTGGGTGACGCGGACCTTGGTGTAGTCGTGCGAGGTGCCTCGGACCCAGTTGCCCGCGGGGGCGCGCCAGTCCACCCGGTTCTCCCGGCCCCGGGCCAACCAGGCCGTTCCGTCCGGCAGCACCCCGAAGAAGTCGTTCGGCGCGAACACCTTGGCCGCCTGCTGGGTCTGGCTGCCGAACACCGCGTCGCCGAACTCGGGCGAGGCCAGGTTGCCGACCGTGTCCACCTTGCCAGTCCGGAGCCCGATCCGGAGCACCGGCACGCTGTCCGGCCGCGCCGGCGACCCCGGCTCGGCGCCGCCGATGATCGACTGGTAGTCCACCTTGTATCCGTGCCCGGTCGTGTCGTACACCAGCGTCGGCGCGGTGCCCGCGACGGGCATGATCGGCAGCACCCCCAGCGGCTTGCCGGCGCCGTTCCAGAGCGTCGTCCGGAGCGCGCTGAAATCCACCAGCGCCATGGTATCCCCGCCCAGTCGCGCCACCCAGCCCGGAAACTTGTACTGCTCCGGCGGCGGGTTCTTGGGGAGCGAGTCCATCCGCGTCCCGACCGTATCCACCTTCCCGGTGGCGAGGTCCCCGGTCAGAAACAGCTTGGCCTTGGTGTCTGCGAACGCGACCCGCCCGTCGCCCAGCTCCACCACGTTGCTCAGCCCGCCGAAGCTGCCGGGAAGTTTCTTGTCGAGCGTGAGGCCGCCCTGGCTCTGCGCCTGGGTGCAGCCGGTGGACAGCAGGACCACGGTGAGCCACGAGGCGGCCAACTTCATGCGGGCACTCCTGATGGAAGGCGGACAGCGAGCTCGAACGGGATCATGACGGACCAGTGGCCGGGGCGGGGAGGACGAACTGGAGCAGGCGGGCCCCTCCGTGCGCGGGCTCGGCCACCAGCACCGCCCCCGGCGCCACGGCGATGATACGCCCCGGTCCCGGCACCCGGATCTCTTCCCGGAGCCGTCCCTGCCGGTCCACCACGTGATAGCGGCGGCTGGAGTCGATCGGGGCGCGGCTCTTTTCCAGCCATACCTCGTCGCCCGCGCCGGTGAGGCCGGCCTCGAACGGCGGCTTGACCGGGGCGAACGGCAGCTGCTCGGCGGTGCTCCGGAGCTCGGGCGGAAACCGCCGCAGAAACAGCTCCCGGTCGTACCGGGTGACTTCGAGCACCCGGTCCGGCAGCGGCTCGCCCCGGGTCCAGGTGCCCGACGGGTCGCGCCAGTCCACCCGGTTCTCGTACACCCGCGCCAGCCAGAGCGATCCGTCGGGGCGCACGCCCCACTGGTCCGTGCCGCCGAAGACGCGGCGCTCGAATCGCCGGCCCGCGTCGCCCGTCACCTCGGCGATGTCGAGCGGTGCCAGCCGTGCCAGCGTGTCGCCGCGATCCAGTCCAGGGGCGGCCCGCACCACCATGGCCGAATCGCGATTCCCTTGGCCATCGGCGCCGGGACGGGGGCGGAGCTCCAGATAGTAGCGTCCGGCGCCGTCTCGGTCGCGCGGCAGCACGCCCCGCCACGCCTCGGGCGCCGGAGTGGCCCCGGCGAAGACGCCGGCCAGGGTCCAGCGGGAGGTCTGCCGCAGTCCCCAGTCGTCTATGTACAGCGTGTCACCGGCCCGGAACAGCGTGGCCGGGTTCCGGAGTTGCTTGCCGCGATCGCTGTCGAGTGGCGTGACCCGGTGGGCGCCCATGTCCGCCAGCGCCACCTGCTCGTCGGCCGCGGCCAGGACGGCCCAGCGTGCACCGCCGAGCCAGGCCCCGCCGGTGATCTCCGAGAGCGTCGTCTGGAGCGTGTCGGTGGGCGGGGCGAGGGTGACGACCGGCGCTGGCGGCCGCGGCTTCCCGCAGGCGGCAAGCAGGAGCGCCGCGCCGACGAGGGCGTGGGAGTGTGCCGGCATGGGGGGAATGTAATCGGGGCAGACGCTACTTCAGGATCTCCTCGAACAGGGCGAGCGCCCGCGGATCCTCGCTCTGCCCCAGCCAGAAGAGAGCCGTCTTCCGCAACTCGGGGTGAGAGTTCGAGCGGGCGATCCGGATCAGCACCGGGACCCCTTCGTCGGCGGACCGCTGCGACAGCGCGAAGACCGCCTGTTTCCGGACCTCCAGCTCCCCATCCCCGTCCGCTGCCAGCGAGTCGAGGCCCCGGGTGGCTGCCTCGCCCGCGGCCTGCCCCAGCCAGAACACGGCCTGGCGCCGGGTCTCGAGCGGCAACTCCGCGCGCCGGGCGATCCGGAGCAGCGCCGGCCACACCACCGCACTGTCGGCCAGCGCGGCCGCCGTCACCAGCTCCTCCGCCGTGGCCAGCCGCCGCTCGACCAGCCCCAGCAGCTCGGTGGCGCTCTCCCGGGCGGGCAGCTGGCCGGGATCGGTCGTGCCCGCGCCGGGGGGCCGCCAGCGGCCGCCGACGTAGCTGTGGGCGTCCACCACCCGGCCGCCGCGCACCCGGAGCGAGACCCGCACCAGGCCGGGGCGGCAGTCGCTCTCCCACTCGTCGGCGTGGCTGACGATGGTGATGGTGTGGCTGTCGTTGCCGCAGACGCCCGCCCGCGCGGCGAAGCTCAGCCGGAGGGTCCCGTCGCCAGGGCGTCGACCCGCTGGCCCAGCGACTGGGCCCCGGCGGCGGCGGGCAGCATCAGCAGGGCAAGTGCCGCCAGCCACGTGCTCGGCATCGAAATCTCCCGGTCAGGGCTGCTCGATGATGTCCTGCAGCGCCTTCGCGGCGCGGGGATCGTCGCTCTGGCCCAGCCAGAAGAGCGCCTTCTTGCGCAGCTCGACGTCGCCGTCGCGCTTGGCGATGTCCAACAGCTTGTCCACGGCGGCGGGCTCGTTGCGCTGTGAGTAGACGAAGATCAACTGCTCCCGCATCTCGCGGTCGGGCATAGCGGCGTACAGGGCCGTGAGGTCGGCGATGGTGGCGTCGCTCTGGCCGGCCCAGAAGAGGGCGCGCTTGCGCAGCTCGAGCGGCTGCCGGGTGTCCTTGGCGACGCCGAGCAGCCAGCGCGCGTTCTCTTGCCCGCCGGCCTGGGAAACCGAGAACAGCACCTTTTCCCGGAGCGACGGCTCGGTCAGCCGGCCGTAGAGCGTCCGGAGGTAGGCTACGTTATCAGCCCCGCCGCTCTGGCCGATCCAGAAGATCGCTTTCTCCCGCAGGTCCGTCGACAGCTCGGACCGCTCGGCGAAGGCCCGGAGCGACTGGGAGGCCCGGTCCCCACCATGCTGCGACAGCGCGAACACCGCCTTCTCCTGCAGTGTCGGATCCTTCGAGGTGCGGAGAATCGAGTCGAGCGCGCTCACCGCCCGGTCGGTCCCGACCTGCGACAGCCAGAACACCGCCTGCTCCCGGACCTCGGGGTCCGGGTCGTCGCGCGCGGTGGACAGCAGGATGTCCTCGGTGCCGACGGCGCTCTCCTGGGCGATCAGGAAGACGGCCTTCCGCCGGAGGCACACCGAGGCGGGGTCGCGCCGGGCGAGCACCCGCTGCAGGATCGGGCGGGCGCGCTCGTCGTCCATCTGCTGCAGCGCGTTGAGCGCCGCCACCTTGGTGTCGTCGTCATCGGCCGCGCAGCGATCGTCCTCGCCAGCGCGGGGGGGCGTCGGCGGCACCGGCGGGGCCGGGGGCGCGGGCGGTACCGCCGGAGTCCTGCCGGCGTCCTCGGCCGCCTCGGTCACCACCACGACGGCAGCGGGGTCGCCCTGGCGGGCCAGCTCGCCCTGGATCCGGCGGGCCAGCGCCTGGGCATCGCCTTTGGTGGCCGCCTTGGGGAAGCGGTCGCGCTGGCTGTCGAGCGCCGCGAGCGCCCCATGCAGCTGGGAGGTTCCGCCCAGGCGGTAGAGCGCGAAGGCGCGCCAGTAGTAGGCGTCGGCGGCGTATCCCGACCGGGGGAATCGGGCCGGCACCTGGGCGAACAGCTCGGCCGCCTGGCGAAAGTCGCGCCGGTCGAGCGCGGCGCGGGCGGCGCGGTAGACCGAGTCCGCGGGGTCGCCCTGGAGCCAGGGTGCCGGTGGGCGCGCGTCGGCCGGTCCGACGGAATCCTGCGACCCCGCCGGGGCGAGGTCGCGATCCTGCCGCGCCGCCGGCGCGCCCACGCCACCCTTGCCCAGCGCCATCGCCCCGGCCAAGGCCAGTCCCAGCCACATCCGATCGATCACAGGTCACCTCGTGTAGGGGTCGTTCCGGCGGGCACCACCGAGCGAAGGCGCGAGAGCACGCCGCCGCGGTCCAGCCCGCTCCGAATCAGCTCGCGATCATCCGGCGGGGCATCGGCCGTCAGTTGGGCGATCTCCGCCAGCACCAGTTCCAGATCTTCCAGCAGGAGCCGGGTTTTCCGGTCCCGCGCCGCCGGCGAGTCGAGCAGCAGCCGGTTGTCCGCCAGCAGCTGGCGGGCGGCGGCCGACGCCAACTGTTCCTGGGCGCCGGTCCGGACCGAGGCGCGGAATCGGGTCAGGAACGCCTCCGACTGGCCCAGGTGATCCGCCGTGGCCAGCCGGTAGGCGAGCTCCGCGGCCTGTGGGGCGGCGCCGGCCGCACGGGCGGCCACGGGCCCGTCGTCAGGCAGGGGGTGGGGCATCGTCACCCGCCCGAGGCCGACGCCCAGCGCCAGCAGCGCGGCGGCGACCGCGGCCCAGGTCAGCCACCGCCGGGGCGCCGGCCGCCGGGCCCGCTCCACCCGGCGCTCGGCCTGGATCGCCCGCCACATCGCCTCACGCGGCGTCTTGGGCGGCGGGTGATACGCCCGAGCCACCGCCAGGAGGGACGGGTCGAGCGGCTCGTCCGGCAGCCCGGCAAGCTCGTCGTCCCGGTCGGCGTCGTTCTCTCGGTCGTCCGCTCGATGATCCATCGGCCTCAATCCCTCGCGAAGTCGGCCAGCGCGGTGCGGAGCTTGGCGCGGGCCCGGAACAGCTGGGCCTTCGAGGTGCCCGGCTGCACCCCCAGCGCCGTGGCGATCTCCTGGTGCGTGTAGCCCTCGACGTCGTGCATCACGAAGACCGCGCGATATCCATCCGGCAGGCCGTCGATCGCCTGGGCCATCCGGGTCTTGAGGTCGGGGTCGGCGGCGACCGACCGGACCGACAGCGCCGGGGCCTCGTCCAACCCCACCTCGCGCTCCCGGGCCCGCCGGACCGACCGGAGCCCGTTGAGCGTCACCGAGACCGCGATCGCGCAGAGCCAGGTCGAAAGCGCGCTCTCCCCCCGGAAGTCGCCCAGCCGACGGAAGGCCCGGACGAAGGTCTCCTGGGTGTAGTCCTGGGCCCGATCCGGATCGCCGGCCATCCGGCAGGACAGCCGAAAGACGCGGTCCACGTGGGCGTCGTACAGCTCACGCTCGGCGCGGGCATCGCCCGCCAGTACTCGGCCGATCAGTTCACGGTCGTCCACGGGCTCCGGTGCGTGAGGGTGCGGGTGGAACGGTCCTCTGACACGGGGCCGGACCAAAGGGTTGCGCTGGCCGGCCCGGCGCCCAGACGGTCGTCCTCCGCCGGAACCCGGGCAGCCCGCCCGAGCTGGCGGCCGGCTGAAACGTTTTCGGCCCGTCCGAGGTAGTGGAAGTCGCTGCCCACGCTCCCTCTAGCCCGGCGGACCTCCATGCGTCGTTCCTGGCCCCTCAGCCTGCTCGCCCTGCCGCTCGTCGTCGCCTGCGGGGGCGGCCATGCCCCCGACGCGGTGGCCCCCGCGGGCGGCACCACCGCCGCGATCACGCCCGCCGACCTTCGCCGCCGCAGCCAGATTTTCGCCGACGACTCGATGCTCGGGCGCCGTGCCGGCACCGTGGGCAACGTCCGCGGCAACGCCTACATCGCGGGCGAGCTGGCCCGGCTCGGCCTCAAGCCGGCCGGCGACGACGGCGGGTATCTCCAGCGGGTGCCGCTGGCGAGTTACGCGCTCGACACCGCGCGGACCGCGCTCCAATCGGGTGGCCACAAGCTGGCGGCCTACGCGGACTACTACCCCTATCAGCCGACGTTCGCGGTCCCGGTCCGCCCGATCAACGGCGCGCAGATCGTCTACGTCGGCGCCGCGGCCGACTCGGCGACCTGGCCCAGCCGCGAGTCGCTGCAGGGCAAGCTGGTCCTGTTCCGGAGCGCCGGCCCCGGCCCCAGCATCGGGGCGCCTGATCTGGCTCCCGAGGGCCGCTTCGGGACCGTGGCGGGCTTCGCGGTGACCCACATCGACCCGTTGCTCGACCAGTACGCCGACTATCTCCGCGCCCCCAAGGTAGAAGTCAAAGGCGTCCAGCAGCCACCCGCGGGCGTCAGCCAGCCCCGCATGCTCTTCGTGCCCACCGCGGCCGTGGAAAAGCTGTTTGGCCGGCCGCTCGACGCCCTCAAGCCGGGCGACACCGGCCCGACGGTGCAGGGCGACGTGACCTTTGCCGCCCAGGACCTGCCGGCCACGAACGTCGTGGCGGTGCTGGATGGCTCCGACCCCGCGCTCCGGGGACAGTTCGTGGCGCTAGGGGCTCACAACGATGCGATCGGCATCGTCGCGCCGGTGGACCACGACAGCCTGCGCGCCTACAACACGGTGATCCGCCCACGCGGCGCGAACGACACGCCGCGGGCGCCGACCGCGGACGAGGCCGCGAAGATCACGGCAGTACGGGACAGTCTCCGGCGGCTCCGGCCCGGGCGGGTGGACTCGATCGTCAACGGGGCCGACGACGACGGCTCGGGCTCGATGGGCCTGCTCGAGATCGCCGAGTCGCTAGCGCGGGGCGGAGCGCGCCCCAAGCGGTCGCTCGTCTTCGTGTGGCACACCGGCGAGGAATCCGGGCTCCAGGGCAGCCGCTGGTTCACCGACCATCCGAGCGTGCCTCGCGACTCCATCGTGGCCCAGATCAACATCGACATGATCGCCCGGGGCGGCCCCACCGACGTGCCCAAGGGCGGGCCGGCCTATTTGGAGGTGCTCGGTGCGCGCCGGCTCTCGACCGAGCTGGGGACGCTGGTGGAGCAGGTGAATACGGACGGCAAGTTCGGGTTCGGCTTCAACTACGCCTTCGATGCCAACGGCCATCCCGACCAGTACTATTGCCGGAGCGATCACGCCAACTACGCCCGCTACGGCATCCCGATCGTCTTCTTCAGCACCGGCAGCCATCGCGACTACCACCAGGTGACCGACGAGGCGGAATATCTCGACTACGACAAGTTCGCCTCGGTCGTGAAGTACGTCGCCGCGCTGACGGGGAGGGTGGCCGATCTGGACCACCGGCTGGTGGTGGATCAACCGAAGCCCGATCCGGAGGCGCCGTGCCAGCAGTGATCGCCGTCGGCTAGTCCGACGCGGGCGGCCGCGCGGGCGCGAGGGGACAGGCCTCCGAGCCTGTCCCCTCGCTGCATTCCCAGGTGGTGCCCGGCCCCGCATCGGCCGGCGGGCTTCCGGCCGACGAGTCCACCGGTAACTCCTTGCGCTACTGCTACTTCCGCTGGCATTTCGCGGTTGCGTGCGACCCCCGGCCCGGGATATATTTGGGGGTCTCGACGCTCCCTTCGGGACCGCAGGTGTTCCCCTTAGCCAGCGACGGACATGACCGCACCCAACTCACGCGAACGCATCCTGCCTCGGCTGATCGAGGAGGAGATGCAGCAGTCGTTCATCAACTACTCGATGAGCGTCATCGTCTCCCGGGCGCTGCCCGATGTGCGGGACGGGCTCAAGCCGGTGCACCGGCGCATTCTCTACGCGATGAACGAGCTGGGTCTGGTCCCGGGACGCCCCTACAAGAAGTCGGCGACGGTGGTGGGCGATGTGCTGGGCAAGTACCACCCGCACGGAGACCAGTCGGTGTACGATGCGCTGGTCCGCATGGTCCAGGAATTCTCGCTTCGCTACCCGCTGGTGGACGGGCAGGGGAACTTCGGGTCGGTGGACGGCGATCCGGCGGCGGCGTACCGCTACACCGAGTCCCGGCTCACCCGGGTCGCCATCGCGATGCTGGAGGACATCGACAAGAACACCGTCAACTTCCAGCCCAACTTCGACGACCGGCTGCAGGAGCCGACGGTGCTCCCCGCCAAGGTCCCCAATCTCCTCATCAACGGCTCGTCGGGCATCGCGGTGGGCATGGCCACCAACATCCCGCCTCACAACCTCAGGGAAGTGGCCAAGGCGGTGGAGCTGCTGATCGACACCCCGGACGCCACCATCGCCGACCTGCGGAAGCTGATCAAGGGTCCCGACTTTCCCACCGGCGCCTACATCTACGGGCGCGAGGGCATCAAGGATGCCTACGAGACCGGGCGTGGCCGGGTCCTCATGCGGGCCCGGGCCCAGATCGAGGAGAAGGAGTCGACGGGCCGGTCGCAGATCGTGGTGACCGAGATCCCCTACCAGGTCAACAAGGAGAACCTGGTCAAGGCCATCGCCGAGCTGGCGATGGAGAAGAAGATCGAGGGGATCAGCGGGGTGAACGACGAGTCGGACAAGGAGGGCATGCGGGTGGTGGTGGAGCTCAAGCGCGACGCGATTCCCAACGTCGTGCTCAACCAGCTCTACAAGCACACCACCATGCAGTCCACCTTCGGCGTCATCATGCTCGCCCTGGTCAAGGGCGCGCCCAAGATCATGAACCTGAAGGAGCTGCTCGAGCACTACATCGAGCACCGGCACGAGATCATCATCCGCCGGACCCAGTACGACCTCAACGCGGCCGAGGCCCGGGAGCACATCCTCGAAGGCCTCAAGATCGCGGTCGACAACATCGACGAGGTCATCAAGATCATCCGGGGCTCCGAGGACACACCCCAGGCCGACGCCCGGCTCCGCAAGCGGTTCGGGCTGAGCGAGAAGCAGACCGACGCCATCCTCAACATGCGCCTGGCCAAGCTCACCGGCCTTGAGATCGAAAAGCTGGAGGCCGAGCTCAAGGAGGTGCGGGCGACGATCAAGGAGCTGAAGGGCATCCTCGCCTCCAAGCCCAAGCGGATGGCCATCCTCAAGGCGGAGATGGCCGAGGTGGTGGAGCAGTTCGGCGACGACCGCCGGACCGAGATCCTGAGCGACCAGGGCGAGTTCACGGTCGAGGACCTGATCGCCGAAGAGGACATGGTCATCACCATCTCCCACACCGGCTACATCAAGCGGATCCCGATCACCACCTACAAGCGGCAGCGCCGGGGCGGCCGGGGTCTCAATGGCGCCGACCTCAAGGCCGACGACTGGGTGGAGCATCTGTTCATCGCCAGCACCCACGACTACGTGCTCTTCTTCACCGATACCGGCCAGCTCTACTGGCTCAAGGTGCACGAGATCCCCCAGGCGGGGCGGGCCGCCCGGGGCAAGCCGGTGGTCAACTGCATCGCGATCAAGCCGGGCGAGCAGGTGGCCTCGCTGGTGCCGGTGCGCGAGTTCGCCGACGACAAGTGCCTCGTCTTCGCCACCCGGCAGGGCACGGTGAAGAAGACCCTGCTGTCGGCCTACAGCAACGTCCGGATGACCGGCATCCGCGCCATCAACATCGAGAAGGCCGACGCCCTGATCGACGTCCAGGTGTGCGACCAGAACAGCGACATCGTGCTGGCCACCGGGGGCGGGATGAGCATCCGGTTCCACCAGGGCGACGTGCGCGAGATGGGTCGGGACACCACCGGCGTGAAGGGGGTCGAGCTGGAGACCGGCGACGAGGTCATCGGGATGGTCGTCGTCCGCCGGGACGCCACCCTGCTGGTGGTGAGCGAGAAGGGCTTCGGCAAGCGGTCCGAGCTGACCGACTACCGGGTCCAGAAGCGGGGTGGCAAGGGGATCATCACCCTCAAGAAGACCGACAAGACCGGGTCCATCATCGCCCTCAAGGAGGTCATCCCGGAGGACGAGCTGATGATGATCACCCGCCACGGGGTGATCATCCGGCTGCCGGTGGACGGGATCCGGGTCATCGGCCGCAACACCCAGGGCGTCAAGGTGATGAACCTCGATGCCGGAGACGCGGTGGTCGGGGTGGCGCGAGTGGTGAAGGAGGACGAGGCGGGAGCCGAAGACGCCGCCGGCGGCGAGGAAGTGACGCCCACCGCCGCGGCCGACGAATGAGCCGCGCGGGGGGTTGCCTAAGCGAGCCCCCCCGCGCATTTAGCAGGACACTATGCCGCCGACCGCCGACCTGACCGCCGCCGTCACGCTCGAGTCGCTCCGCGGCGCGGCGCGGGTGCTCGACGGCGTGGCGGCGCGGACGCCGGTCCTCGACGTGCCCGGCCTGGCTGCCCGGGCGGGCGTGCCCGTCGGCCTCAAGTGCGAGCTGCTCCAGCCGATCGGCGCCTTCAAGTTCCGGGGCGCCTACCACGCCGTCGCCCGGGTGGCCCG
>JBBRGH010000010.1:0-23665 GCA_038240915.1 Gemmatimonadales bacterium
CCGCGCCCTCACACCCGACCTCCTCGTCTTCTCGAAGCTCGATCTCTGGCCCGAGCTCGCCACCACGGCCGCCGCCCGCGGGGTCGCGGTCGCGATGGTAGCGGCCACCGTCAGCCCCGGCAGTGGGCGGCTCCGCTGGCCGGCGCGTGCGCTCCTCCGACCCGGCTATGCCGCCGTCACCGCAGCAGCTGCCGTGGCCGAGCCCGACGCGGAGCGCCTGGTCCGTCTCGGCGTGCCCCGAGGACGGATCGAGGTGCTCGGTGACCCCAGGTTCGACAGCGTGGCCGCCCGGGTAGCGGCCGTGCCCGCCGGGGAGCCGCTGCTCCGGTTCGGGCGGGGCGCCCCGACGCTGGTGGCCGGCTCCACCTGGCCAGCCGACGAAACCGTCCTGCTTCAGGCGTTCGAACGGGTGCACGCCCGGCGGCCGGACGCCCGCCTCATCCTGGTGCCGCACGAGCCCACGCCCGACCACCTCGCGGCGCTCGACCGACTGGCGGTGCGGGCGGGGGTCGCCATACCGGCACGCCTCAGCGCCGCCGACGGTCCGGCCCCGATCCTGGTCGTGGACCGAGTCGGGGTGCTGGCCGCGCTTTACGGCGCGGGGACGATGGCGTACGTGGGCGGGGGCTTCGGGCAGGCGGGCCTGCATTCGGTGCTGGAGCCGGCGGCCTGGGGACTGCCGGTGGCCTTCGGCTCCCGCTGGCGAGACAGCCGCGACGCCGGCCTCCTGCTGCGAGAGGGCGCCGCCGTGGCGCTGGAGGCGAACGGAGCGGGCGCCGCCGGGACGGCGCTGGCGGAACGGTGGGAGCATTGGCTGGGGGACGAGGCCGGGCGGGCGGCCCAGGGTGCGCGAGCCCGAGCTGTGGTGTCGGCTGGCCTGGGCGCGGCGCGGCGGTCGGCGGAGTTGCTGGCAACCCTTATTTCGTCACGACCCCCTCGAAGGTGACCGTTCGGGGGACGATGAGCCCGGCGGTCAGCACCGTCAACAGCAAATCGCTCCAGCGGCTTCGGATCCGGATCTTGACGTTGGCGACGCCGCTCCCGCCCACCAGCTGGGCCGCGAGCGCCTTCCGGATCGACGGCTCCTTCAGCCGGGCGATGCCCCATAGACCGAACACCGCCTTGCTCGTGACGACGAACCGTTCGCCCGCCGGAGGAGTGCCGGCTGCAGAGGCCAGGGTCGCGGGGACGCCGAGGGTGGTGGCGTCGAACGTCTGAGCGCAGCCGCCCAGCAGGCAGACCAGGACGATGCCGAGGGCGCCACGCGCTCTCACAGACCCGGTACCCGGAACGCGTAGTGCGCGCCGATCCCGAACGTGGCCGGGTCCGCGACGTCCTTGGCGAAGACCCGGTCGTAGGCCGCGTGAACACCGAAGCCATTGAGCAGATTGAGCTCCACGCCGCCGGAGAGGCCGAAGTTGGTGTCGGTGTTGGAGGCACTGCCGGCCTTCTGGTAGGCGACGTCCACGCGGGGCGCCAGCCAGGGTCGGATCGAAAGCACGGGATTGGGAATCACCAGCGCGAAGCCGAGCCCGACCGGAAAGCGGTAGGCCGAGACGTCCTGGCCCGGCAGGAATCCGTTACCCAGCTTGAGGTAGCTCACCCCGCCCTGCAAGGTGACCGACAGGGGCACCAGCGGGCCGCCCAGCAACCGGTAGTTGAGGGTGCCGCCCACCGAGACTTTGTCCCCACCACTTCCGCCCTGCTTGAAGGAGGACACGGTGGCCGTGACGCCGAACAGCCCCAGGCCGGCCCGCCCGGTCAGCCCGTAGGCGGTGCCGTTGCCGGCCTGATCGTTGGGAAAGGCGATGTCTCCGTAGAGCGCCAGACCGCGCGGCACCCCGACGTTGTAGACGGGGAGTCCCGGATTCTGCGCCCGGGCGGGCACGGCCCCCAGCGCGAGGGCGAGGGCAAGGATGGCGGGCACCGCGAACCGCATGCTTCCTCCGTGGGACGGCTGCCGGGGTGGATGAGGCGCCAGAAGCTACTCGGGCGCTTCGCGGGAAGTCAATCGCGCGGGCCCGCAAAGAGAACGCCCGGTCGCGGAGGCCGCGGCCGGGCGTTTCGGTCGGCGAGGAGGCTCAGCGAATGTAGGCGACGCTGATCCCGACGCCATCGATGTCGCCCAAGCCTCCGCTCGCACGGATGGCCCACTGATCGCTGAAGCGGACGTCGACGCCCAGACCGAGGGCGAAGTTCACGTTGCTCTCCCCGCCACCGAAGGTGGGGACGATGACCGGGTGGACATAGGGCACAAACGTGGTCTTGGAGCCTTCCATGTCAAACCGGCGGCCGAGCGAGATACCGACCGGGATGTAGTAGGCGTCGACCCCGTCGCCCAGGTTGGCGCCCAGGCCCAGGGTGAGCGAGCCATCGAGCGGGAAGTGCTCGCTGTAGCTCAGCACCTGGGTCCGGAAGTCGCCGCCGATGAGAAAGCGGGTGCCGCCCGAGCCGTTCAGGTCGGCGAACCCGCCGCGGACGCTGAAGTCGTTGGCGTCCTTGCCGTACCGATAGAAGCCCTCGAGCGCGAGGCTCACGCCCGAACCCGGGTCGGAGAGCGAGACGCCCAGCTCGTGGTTGGTGAACGCGCGGTAGGGCGCCTTGAAGATCGGCGTCCCGGTCTCCTGCGCGGCCGACTTGCCGACCGCACCGGCGACCAGGGCGAGCACCAGGATGCCACCGCAGAGATTACGACCCATGAGACTCTCCTTGTACGTGTTCGGCCACCACGCGTACTCGATTGTCCACAACCTGGAGAAACCCGCCGCGGACCGCGAATCGCTGGGCCGCCTCGGCCCGTCGCACGGTCAGCGTGCCCTCCCCCAACAGCGTCATGAACGGTGCGTGACCCGGCAGGATGCCGACTTCGCCGTCGAAGGCGGGCGCGACGACCGCGTCCGCGTCCCCGTCGAACATAGATGCCTCAGGGGAGATCACCGTGACTTGCATCACGAGCTCGCCAACTTCTTCGCCTTCTCCACCGCCTCGTCGATCCCGCCGACCATGTAGAAGGCCTGCTCCGGCAGGTGGTCGAACTCACCAGAGATGACCCGCTCGAAGGAGGAGATCGTCTCCTCCAGCTTGACGTACTTGCCGGGGAAGCCGGTGAACTGCTCGGCGACGAAGAAGGGCTGCGACAGGAACCGCTGCAGCCGGCGGGCCCGGCCCACGACCAGCTTGTCCTCCTCGCTCAGCTCGTCCATGCCCAGGATCGCGATGATGTCCTGCAGGCTCTTGTAGCGCTGCAGGGTGCGCTGAAGGCCGATGGCCACGTTGTAGTGCCGCTCGCCGATGAACTGGGGGTCCAGGATCCGGCTCGAGCTGTCGAGCGGGTCCACCGCGGGGTAGATGCCCAGCTCGGAGATGGCGCGCGAGAGCACCACCGTGGCGTCCAGGTGGGCGAAGGCGGTGGCCGGCGCCGGGTCGGTCAGGTCGTCGGCCGGCACGTAGATGGCCTGGACCGAGGTGATCGAGCCCTTGGTGGTCGAGGTGATCCGCTCCTGCAGGTCGCCCATCTCGGTGGCCAGGGTCGGCTGGTAGCCCACCGCGCTCGGCATCCGGCCCAGCAGGGCCGAGACCTCGGAGCCCGCCTGGGTGAAGCGGAAGATGTTGTCGATGAAGAGGAGCACGTCCTGGCCCTCGACGTCGCGGAAGTACTCGGCGACGGTGAGGCCGGTCAGACCGACCCGGAGGCGGGCCCCCGGCGGCTCGTTCATCTGGCCGTAGATCAGGGCGACGTTCGGGAGGATCTTGGCCTCCTCGAACTCGAGGTAGAGGTCATTGCCCTCGCGGGTCCGCTCGCCCACGCCGCAGAACACCGACTTGCCGCCATGGCCCTTGGCGACGTTGTTGATCAGCTCCTGGATCACGACCGTCTTGCCCACCCCGGCGCCGCCGAAGAGGCCGATCTTGCCGCCCTTCACGAACGGGGCGATCAGGTCGACGACCTTGATGCCGGTCTCGAACACCTCGGTCTTGGGCTCGAGGTCGGTGAACTTGGGCGTCTCCCGGTGGATCGGCCAGCGGGGCGTGTCGGCCGGGAGCGGCGGGCCGCCGTCCACCGGCTCGCCCAGCACGTTGAGGATTCGGCCCAGCGGCGCGTTGCCCACCGGAGCCGTGATCGCCGAGCCGGTGTCGGTCACCTTCATCCCGCGGGTGACGCCGTCGGTCGAGCTCATGGCCACCGCGCGGACCTGGTTCTGGCCGATGTGCTGCTGCACTTCGGCGGTGAGGCGGACGGGCACGGTGCCCGAGGGTTCCTCCAGGGTGAGGGCGTTGTAGATCTCCGGCAGGTTCCCGGGCTCGAACTCGACGTCGAGCACCGGGCCGATCACCTGGACGACGCGGCCGATGTTCTTCTGGGCTTTCGGCTCGGCGCCGGCTTTCTCGGTTGCGATAGCAGTGGCCATGGACAGGATCTCTTTTCGGGTTCAGCGTGACGTCATGGTGGTGCTCAGCCCTGCAGCGCCGCCGCACCGCCGACGATCTCGGCGATCTCCTGCGTGATCTGCGCCTGCCGCTGGCGGTTATAGGTCCGCTTGAGCAGCTCGAGGATATCGCCGGCGTTGTCGGTCGCGTTCTTCATGGCGGTGCGCCGCGCCCCGTGCTCGGCGGCCGCGGTCTCGACCAGGCCCCGGTACACCGCATTCCGGACGTAGAGGGGGAGCAGTTCCTCGAGGATCGCCTCGGCGCTGGGCGCCAGGATGTAGTCCCGGGCCGGCGCCCCGGAGGGCGGCGCCTCGACCGGGAGAACCCGGACGGTGGTGGGCGGGGTCTGGAGCGCGCTGAGGAACTGGGCCTGGACCAGGTCCACGCTGGCGAGCTCGCCCGCAGTGTAGGCCGCGATCAGCGGCTGGACGATCTCGGCCGCGTGCTCGACCGTCGGCCGGTCGCCGATGTCCTGCCGCTGGGCGGCGAACTTGCGGCCGAGATAGCGGAAGTACCCGATGCCCTTCTTGCCGATGCCGTGAAGCTCGACCGTGTAGCCCTCGGATTCGAGCTGCTCGATCCGGCGGCGGGCCTCCTTGATCAGGTTGGCGTTGAAGCCGCCGGCCAGGCCGCGGTTCGAAGTCAGCAGGATCAAGGCCGCCCGGGTCGGGCCGCCCTTGGCGGGCGGGGCCGGACGCCGGAGCAGCGGAAAGCGCTCGGCCAGCTCGGCGGTGTAGAGGTCGGCGATGACCTCGCGCAGCGCCTCGGCGTACGGCCGGGCGGCCACCACCCGGTCCTGCGCCCGCTTGAGCTTCGACGTGGCCACCAGCTCCATCGTCTTGGTGATCTTGCGGGTATTCTGGACGGAGCGGATCCGTCCCTTGAGCTGCCGGCCCTTGGCCATCAGTCGGCCGTGAAGAGCGGCTTGAAGGCCGAGATGGCGGACTTGAGCTTGCCCGTGATCTCGTCGTCCAGCGCCTTCTTGGTCCGGATGCCGGTGAGCACGTCCGGCTGCTTGGCCTCGAGAAAGTCGAGGAACTCCCGCTCCCACTGCCGGATGTGCTCGACCTTGACCTCGTCGAGGTAACCGTTGGTGACGGCGTAGATGATCGCCACCTGCTGCTCCACCGGCACCGGCCGGTACTGGGGCTGCTTCAGCACTTCCACCAGGCGGGCGCCACGCGCCAGCTGCTTCTGGGTGGCGGCATCGAGATCGGAGCCGAACTGGGCGAAGGCCTCGAGCTCGCGGTACTGCGCCAGCGAGAGCCGGAGCGGGCCGGCCACCTGCTTCATCGCCTTGATCTGGGCGTTGCCGCCCACCCGGCTCACGCTGATGCCGGCATCCACGGCGGGCCGCACGTTGGAGTAGAACAGATCGGTCGTGAGGAAGATCTGGCCGTCGGTGATCGAGATGACGTTGGTCGGAATGTAGGCCGAGACGTCGCCCGCTTGGGTTTCGATGATCGGCAGCGCCGTGAGCGAGCCGCCCGGCTTCTTGATCCGGGGATCGGACTTGATCGTCTCCGCGTTCTCGTTGATCTTGGCGGCCCGTTCGAGCAGGCGGCTGTGGAGATAGAACACGTCGCCCGGATACGCCTCGCGGCCCGGCGGGCGGCGGAGAATGAGCGACAGCTGCCGGTAGGCGGCGGCCTGCTTCGAGAGGTCGTCGTAGACGCAGAGGGTGGGCTTCCCCTCCTCGTACATGAAGTACTCGGCCAGGGCGCAGCCGGTGTAGGGCGCGATGAACTGCAGCGGCGCCGGTTCGGAGGCCGAGGCGATCACCACGATCGAGTATTCGAGCGCGCCCGCGTCGCGCAGCTTCTCGACCACCGTGGCCACCGTCGAGCGCTTCTGGCCGATGGCCACGTAGACGCAGATGACGCCGGTGCCCTTCTGGTTGATGATCGTATCCACTGCGATGGCGGTCTTGCCGGTGCCGCGGTCGCCGATGATCAGCTCGCGCTGGCCCCGGCCGATCGGGATCATCGCGTCGATGGCCTTGATGCCGGTCTGGAGCGGCTCCTTCACCGGCTGCCGGACGATGATGCCCGGGGCCACCATTTCGACCGGGCGGGAGCTCGTGGTCTGGATCGTTCCCCGCCCATCCACCGGCCGGCCCAGCGCGTCCACCACCCGCCCGAGCATGGCCGGACCGGCCGGCACCTCGAGCAGCCGCCCGGTACGCCGGACCTCGTCGCCTTCCTTCAGCTTGAGATAGTCGCCCAGGATGGCGGCGCCGACGTTGTCCTCTTCCAGGTTGAGCACGAGGCCTGCCACCGTCTCGCCGGTCTCCGCCACGGTGAACTCGAGCATCTCGCTCGCCACGGCCGACTGGAGCCCGTAGATCCGGGCGATGCCGTCGCGGACCTCGAGCACCGTGCCGACCTCGGCGACGTCAGCCGTGGTGAGGTCGGCCGCGGCGATTTCGCGGAGCAGGATGTCCTTCAGCTCGCCGGGACGAAGAATGGAATCGGTGGCCATGTCGTGAGCAGCCTGACTTGAAGGAAAAGGGGTGCCCGAAAACAGCTTGTGAAAATAATCACAATGCCGGGGGCCGGGCAAGGGTGCGGGGCGGGTCGCGGTTCCAAGGTACACCGACGCGCCGCCTCCCGTCATCGGGCGCTACTACTTATGGCTTGTTATGGCTTGCCCGTTCCCCCAGCCGCGCGAGCGCCGCGGTCGCCCGGGCTCGGCCGGGCTGCCGCGCCAGGGTGGCGGCATAGGCCGCCCGAGCGTCCTCGGTCCGTCCCAGCGCCGCCAGCAGGTCGCCGTCCAGCTCCCGCGCCGGCAGCACCGCTCCGGGCGTGACCGGATGCTTCTCCACCGCTTCGTCCAACTCGGCGGCGGCGGCAGCCTGGCGGACTGCCTCGGCGGTGTCGCCCGCGGCCAGCGTCACCCAGGCCCCCGCGGCCAGCCGCTGGATCCGGACCTGGGTGGACCAGTAGGTCTGGGGCCCGCCGGCGGCGGCCAGGCTTCGTTCGAGCTCGGCCAGCGAATCGATCTCGGTCCGCGCCGCCGCGAGATGCCCGTTCCGCGCGGCGCCGAGGGCGCGGGCAAACCGGGTAATTCCTTCGGCCCCGCGCCACGCGGGCGCCGGTCGGAGCGGCAGCGCCTCGGCCACCCCCCAGTCGCTCTGCTCGAGCGCGATCCGGGCCGGCATCGCGGCCAGCGCGTAGTCGAGCGCGAGGGACGCGGCCGGAAACGTCTCTTCCGCCCCCGCGACCCGGGCCGCGATCGCCTTCGCGTCGGCCACCCGGCCGAGCTGGAGGTAGGCATACACCAGGTAATCCAGCGCGTGGGCATCCTGATCCCAGAGCGCCCCGTGGTGCTGGGCGACCTCGAACCGCCGCGCGGCTTCCGCCGACCGGAGGTTGGCGGCGACCGATTTGTCCCAGGCGCCGATCCGGGTGTAGATGTGCGACGGCATGTGCTCGGCGTGGGGCACGAACGGCGCGATCGAGGCATAGCGGTCGGCGGCGGCCTCGCCCTCGCGGGCCAGCTGCGGCGAGTCGTACGCATGGATCAGGTAGTGCGCGAGACCCGGATGGTCCGGCTGGCGCCGGAAGAGGGGCTCCAGAATGCGGCCGGCTTCCCGCTGGCGGGCGTGGGTGGAATCGCCGGCGTCCAGCTGTCCCAGCGCGATCAGGGTGAGCGCGTGAAAGATCTGGGCTTCCTCGTCCTCGGGCTGGCGGCGCGCCACGGCCGCCATGGCGGCCTCATAGGCGGCGAGGCGGGTGCGTTCGTCGAGGGTGGCGGGGCCGCGGTAGTAGGCCGCGATCGCCTCGGCGTAATCGCGGGGCCGGGTGCCGGGCCGGCTGAGCCGGACGGCACGCTCGGCATCGGCCAGCGCCCGGGCGCGCTCGTCGGGCGAGGGGGGCGTCCACAGCGGATGGAGCACGCTCATCGCCCGGCCCCAGTAGGCGAGTGCGCAACCCGTGTCGGCGGCGGCCACCTCGGCAAAGGCGCGCCCCGCTTCCTCGTACCAGAACGAATGCAGCAGCGCCACGCCGCGCTCGAAGCGCGCCTGCACCGACGGCCGGCAGCCGGACGGAAACTCCACCCGGCCGAGGCGCTCAGGGGCCGCACCGGCGTGCTGGTGGTCGGCTTGGACGGCAACGGCGGGCGACGGGAACAGACAGGCGAGGGTGACGGCGGCACCAGCCGACCCACGCGACAGCCGATGCCGGAGACATCGGCTCGGCACAACCGGACGGCGGATCAGCAGAAGAGACACGACGATCCTCCCGGTGGCGAGCGCCAGGGAACCAACGCGGGGACCTCCCAAACTGCCATCCCGTGCCGCCGGAGGGAACCGCCGGCGCGGTCCCCGTGCTCGCCGCCGGTCAGAGCCGGCTTCGGGTATTGCCCTTGGCGAAGGCCTGGAGCACACCTCGGGGTCCCAGGGCCCCGAGTCCGCGGGTCGAGACATTGGCGATCCGCCGGGCGGTGCTGCTCAGGTGGCTGGAGGAGGCGAAATGGAGCACGCGGACCACGGTGGGAATGGCGAACCCGGGATCGCCCAGCAGCTGCGCGGCGCAGGCGACGCGGGTCAGGTCGATGACCCGCTTCAGATTGGGTGCGCCCCCGGCCCCGAACTGACGCGACAAGTGTTCCCGACTCACCTCGAGCAGACGGGCCAGGCTGGTGGTCCGGAACGGCCGCTCGACTTCGCCCACCAGGACGGCCCAGGCCGCCTGCTGCAGCGGCTCGGTCAGCCGGAGCATCCGGGGCGCGTCCGCCAGCGAGCGGCGGCGCTCGGCCGTGAGCGAGGCCCGGAGCACCATGTCGCCCACGATCGGGTCGTCCACGCCTTCGACCGCGACTCCGGCCAGGGCATGGCGCCGGCAGGCCAGCAGCAGCTCGCCATCATCGGGGCGGAACGGGCCGAAGCCCACCACGGGCATCCCCGGCAGCTCGGCTCGAAGCTGACTCAGGTCCGGCAGGGCTGCGAGGCTCGGGCAGAGGACCACCGCGTCCACCAGCCGCCGCTCGAGCACCCGCCGGAGCGCCGCCGGGGTGCGGCAGGCCACCACGCCGGGGCCACCCTTGGGCAGGGTGCGGCGGAGCGCCAGCAGCGCGCCCCGACTCTCGAGCAGGGTGGCGATCACGGCCACCGTCAGCCCGGCGCCGGACGCTCCGCGGCGGGACGGGACCGACCGGCCCCGATGGCCACCAGGGTGCGAACCATTTCGCCCGCGCGCTTGAGCACGCCGCGGGCGTTGTCGTAGCTCAGGGTCTCGAGCGCCTCCTCCAGGGTCCGCCACTGGCAGGCGGTGATACCCTCGTCCGCCTGCGGCGTGGGCTCGCCCTCGGGACTCTCGAGCAGGAAAAAGTGGCAGTACTTGTGGATGTGCCGGCCACGGAAGCGGAAGTGCCAGTCGATCACCCGGATCGGCCCCTGGAGCAGGAGTCGCTCGAGCCCGGTTTCCTCGCCGGTTTCCCGCAGGGCGGCCTCCGCCGGCGACTCGCCGTCCTCCAAATGGCCCTTGGGGAAGCCCCAGTTGTCGTATGAGTCCTTGATCAGCAGGAAGCAGGGTCCGCCGTCCGGCAGCCGCCGGAACACGATCCCGCCCGCGCTCACTTCCAGTTCCGCCCGGCGCTTGCTCATCAGAAAACCGAAATCTTCAGATATTTCTTGGGATGGGCCTGGATGTCGGTCAGCAGCTCGCGGAACTGGACGACCGTCGCGGTGGTCTCGCGGTAGAGCGTGGAGTCGGTCGCCAGCATGCCGAGGGTGCCGTCGCCGCGCTGGATCTTGGTCATCAGCGAGTCGGCCTGCTGCAGCACCCGGACCAGGCTGGTCTCGTTGGCACGGGCCGCCGCCATGACCGAGCGCAGGTCGGCCGCGGCCTGCCGCAGGTCGGTGCTCGACGCCCGGCCGTTGTTGAGAATGTCCTTGAGCTGGTTGTCGCTGGTGGCCGTGTCGAGCCGGGCCACCGCGCCCTGGAACGTCTTCGCCACGCCGGCGAAGGCGTCCGAGGTGGTGGCCACATCCTGACTCACCCGGTCGATCCGGGTGGTCTGGGCGTTGGCGAAGACCACGAGCCGGCTCGAGATCACCGCCATATCCTTGACGCTTTGCTGCAGGTTCCTGAGCGCGGTGCTGTCGAACGCCTGACTGATCCGCTGGGTGACCACCCCCACGTCGCCGGCGATCCGGCTGGCCTGGGCGGTCAGCTGGCCGATATCGGGCAGCGTGGCGCCGGGCCAGGCATCGCCGCCGGCGCGATCCGATTCGGCCAGCGCCTCGCGCAGGTTGGGGTCCACCGGCGGCGGATCGTAGGAGATGATGTTGGCGCTCCACTCCCCGAACAGACTGGCCGAGGCGGAGACCACCGCGGGCTTGGCCGGGAGCTCCACCCCGCGGTTGATGCTGAACTCGGCCTCGACCCACTCGTCCTGCTCCAGGCGGATGGCCTCGACCCGGCCGACCTTGACCCCGCGGAGCGTCACCGGCGCCCCCACCCCGAGTCCGCCGACCGTGCGGAAGCGGGCGACGGCCAGGGTGTTCTTCTTGTTGACATCGGTCTCGCTCAGCCAGAGCGCCCCGGCCACCACCAGGGCCAGGGCCAGCAGGACGGCGAGGCCGACCGCGAATTCGTTCGTACGTTTCATGGACGCCCCTCGATGAACTGGCGGACCACGGGGTCGCTGGAAGCCTGCAGCTCGGCCTTGGTGCCCACCTGCCGGATGCGGCCCTCGTACAGCATCGCGATCCGGTCGCCCACGGAGAAGGCGCTCCGCATGTCGTGCGTGACGAGGAGCCCGGTCACGCCGAGATCCCGCGTGCGCACCATGAGCTGATCCATGACGGCGGAGGTGACCGGATCGAGCCCGGACGTCGGCTCGTCGTAGAGAATGTAGCGCGGCTTGAGCGCGATGGCCCGCGCAATGCCCACCCGCTTCCGCATCCCGCCGCTCAGTTCGGCCGGATACTTGTCCTCGGTGCCGCTCAGCTCCACCACGGCCAGGCTCTCGGTGGTCCGCTCGGCGATGGCCTCGGGCCCGAGGCCGCGCTTGACCAGCCCGAGCGCGATGTTCTCCGCCACCGTCATCGAGTCGAACAGGGCCGCGAACTGGAACACGTAGCCGATCCGGCCCCGCAGCTCGGCCAGGCCTTCCCGGCTCAGCTCCTGGACCACCTCGCCGTCCACCACCACCCGCCCCGCGTCCGGCTCGAGCAGGCCGACGATGCACTTGAGGGTGACGCTCTTGCCCACCCCCGAGTAGCCGATGATGACGGTGTTCTGGCCGTCGGGAACCTCGAGCGAGACCCCGTCGAGGACGCGTTTGGCGCCGAAGGACTTGGTGAGGCCGTCGAGCTGGATCATGCCGCCGTCGTCATTCCGGACGGAGCGAGGGCGCCAGGCCTCGAGTCATGCCTCCCTGGCTCCGCGCCGGATGACCCGGGCTCGGCCGCGGAGGCGGGGGCTCACAGCAGGACCAGCGCCCAGAAGGCGTCCAGCACCAGGATCGCCTCGCAGCCCAGCACCACGGCCCGGGTGGTGGACTCGCCCACGCCCTGGGCGCCGGCCTTGGCGTCGAGGCCCCGCAGGCAGCCCATCAGTGCCACCGCCGCGCCGAAGCTGGCGCTCTTGATCAGGCCGAACCAGATGTCCTTGAAGCGATAGAACAGCTTGAGCCCCTTGAAGAACTCGGGCGTGGACAGGTCGAGCAGGTTCACCGCCGTGATCCAGCCCGAGCCGACCCCGATCGCCATGGCGAAGGCGGTCACGACCGGGAACATCAGCGTCGCCGCCATCACCCGCGGCACCACCAGGTAGGCATACCGGTCGTAGGCCAGGGTCTCCAGCGCGTCCACCTGCTCGGTCACCTTCATCGTGCCCAGCTCGGCCGCGATGCTGGCCCCGACCCGGCCGGCCAGGGCCATCCCGGTGAGCACCGGGCCCAGCTCCATCATCACCGTCTTGCCGACCAGCGCCCCCACGAAGTAGAGGGGCACGGCGCCGGTGAAGATGTAGGAGGAGAGGAGCGAGAGGACGATGCCGGTGAAGACGGCGATGAACAGCGCGATGGGGATCGAATCCACGCCCAGCCGCCGCATCTGTCCCGCGAGGAGGGGCGACCAGGTGCGGACATCAGCGAGGGCACGGGCGGTTTCGAGGCTGCGGCGGCCGACATGCGCGACGAAACCATCCCGGGCGGCGACACGGGAGGCCACGAGGGGCGACACAGCCGGAAGGTACGCCTACGCCGCGAAGCTCGCCAGAGCCCGGCCGGCTTCGCCTTCGCGCAGCCGCTTGAGCGCGCGATCGCGGAGCTGGCGGACCCGCTCGCGAGTGACGCCGAGCATGCCGCCGATCTCCTCGAGCGTGTGCTCGCGCCCGCCGTCGAGGCCGAAGTAGAGCCGGAGCACCTTGGCGTCCCGCGGCGGCAGCGTGCGGAGGGCGCTCTCGATCTCCTCCGAAAGGAACTTGTCCATCGCCTGGGCCTCGGGATCGCCCTGCTCGTCGGCGATGAACCGCTCGATCAGCGAGCGGTCGCCCTCGGGATCGAGCGGGGCGTCGAGCCGGACGTCGCTGGTGTTGAGCGCGGCCAGGGACTGGACCACGTCGAGCGAGAGCCCGGTGGACTGGGCGATTTCCTCGGGCGTCGGCTCCCGGCGCAGCTCCTGCCGCAGCGTCTCGGCCGTACGGACGATGCGCGAGAGATCGGCGGTGCGGTTGAGCGGCACCCGGACCGTGCGGCCCTGGCGCGCCAGCGAGGCCAGAATCGCCTGCCGGATCCACCAGACCGCGTAGGAGATGAACTTGACGCCTTGATCGGGATCGAACTTCCGGGCCGCGGTCAGCAGCCCGACGTTGCCCTCGCCGATCAGGTCGGTGAGCGCCAGGCCCCGGTTCTGGTACTTCTTGGCCACCGAGATCACGAACCGGAGGTTGCGCTTCACCAGCTCCTGCATGGCCTCGTCGTCGCCCGCGCGGACGCGCTTGGCGATGGCGACCTCCTGCTGGGCCGTCAGGAGCGGTGTCTTGCTGACCTCGTAGAGGTACTGGTCGAGGATGTCGCGGTCGGCATCGTAGACGCCGAGGCTCTTGGAGCTGTCGGTCTTGCGGGGGCGGCGGGGTTTGGCCGGCTGGGACTGGGCCAGAATCTCAGCCGTGGTGAGGTTGTCGGCGTACGCCTCGGCCGAGGTGTCCGCCGGTCGCTTGCTGGGGCGCGGGGCCTTGTCCCCCTCGTCGCGCTTCTTCGTCGCCATGTCGTAGAAGATAGGTAATCCGCTTGACGCTCGCTCGGGCGGCGGCTACGTTTCCCTGCTGCCACGGCGCCGGAGGCGGGAGACTCGCCGAGTCCATGTGCGAGCTTGGTACGAGCGTGCATGTGCAGGCGGGACAGATAGTAACGGGGGCGTAGCTCAGTTGGGAGAGCGCGTGAATGGCATTCACGAGGTCAGGGGTTCGATCCCCCTCGCCTCCACTCCTTTAGTCGCCGATGGTGCGGTCAGTGAGCCGGTGCGGTCCGTGGATGCGATGGGGGGTCGGGATGGGGCGGGCCGGATCAGTGAAGAGGGTCGGCTGGGCGTTGCGCGGGTGATCGGCGGACGCTAGAATGCTACCCGCTCGCTGTCGCGCTCTGCGGGAATAGCTCAGTTGGTAGAGCACAACCTTGCCAAGGTTGGGGTCGCGGGTTCGAGTCCCGTTTCCCGCTCTCTCGATCGCCAGGGTCGTGGCATCCAGGGTCGTGGCATCCGGAGTCGTTGCATCAGGGTGTGCAGGACAGTCGCAGTACACGTCGCGGGGTGGAGCAGTCTGGTAGCTCGCCGGGCTCATAACCCGGAGGTCGTGGGTTCAAATCCCACCCCCGCTATTCGCCGGACAGGCGGTCAGGCGTACAATCGGACTGCCTGACCGCCTGACCGCTCTGAGACGGGCGGTTAGCTCAGTTGGTTAGAGCGCCACGTTGACATCGTGGAGGTCACAAGTTCGAGTCTTGTACCGCCCATCGCAGCCGCGCCCTTAGCTCAATTGGATAGAGCATTTGACTACGGATCAAAAGGTTGGGGGTTCGAGTCCCTCAGGGCGCATTCCGACCTAGCTCGCCTCCGGACCTGCCAGCGTCGCCTCTCAGGATGAGGGCCTCACCATCGTGAGGCCCTCTTTTTTTTGTGCTAGCAGCAGCGAAACCCCGCCCGGCACCCGGGCAAGTGCCAGGGGCCCTACCAAACGGAGGCAGGGCGTTTACATTCCGCGCTCTCCGACACACGGGGCGTAGCGCAGCCCGGTTAGCGCGCCTGCTTCGGGAGCAGGAGGTCCGGGGTTCAAATCCCCGCGCCCCGACTATAGTGGTACCAACCCCGGCGCCTCATGGCGCCGGGGTTTCGTTTGCCGGGACCGCGGCACCCGACGCGGTCCGGCCGTGCAAGCGACCAGCCGGGTCCGGACCCGGGCTGTTCCCTGCGCTCTTCGCTCGTGGCTGGCGATGCACGCTAGGGATCCCGCCACGGGCCCGTCAGCGAGGGTGCATCCGAGGCAAACCACGAGCGGCGCCGCATTCCGCATTGCCCGCCGCGGCCCATCCGGCTCGAGCCCTCGCCTCGGTAGCCTGCTCTAACTCTCCCACCGCGATTGCCTTGGCCTTCACCCTGCCAGGGAGGACCTGACGGGGCACAAAACCTGCCGCTGGCCTGCCAGTCGTACTCTCTCCTGCTTCGTCCCCTGCTGTCGTGCCGTTCCGGAGGATCTCGTGCCCGCCCCCTCTCTCAGCTCTCGCCCTGGCGAGCGTGGTCAGGCCCTGGTCGAGTACGCCGTGATCGTCGCCCTCATCGGCATCTGCCTGGTCGCTATTCTCGGCCTGGTGAGCCGGGCGACTGGCAACGCCTACCAGCGCACGGTCTCAACCCTTGGCACCCAGACCGGCGGCCAGTATGGCGCCGGCAGCACTAGGGGCGGAGGAGGCGGGGGTGGCGGCGGAGGCGGCGTAATTCTGATCGGTAGCGGCGGGGGCGCGGTGTCGGCTCCCGACGACCGGCCCCCGACCGACTCGGCCGCGGCCGACGCCGCCAGTGATTCGACCGCGGTACCACCTCCCCTGGATCGCTGATCAGCTTCGTTCACTAAGCCCGCCCACCGCACCGCCACCGTCCCAGCCCTTCGATTCCTCCACGCGCCGTTCTAGCCTCCGCCCCGGCGCGGCGATCATCACCACCCAGGGGACCGGCTGCGCCGAGGTGGTAGGCGACACGGCCCTGCTGGTCGAGCCGCGGAATCCGGCGTCGATCCGGACCGCTCTCACGCAGTTGGTCGCCGACCGCAAGCTCTGCCGCCGCCTCTCCGCCATCGCGGACGTGGCCTGACTCTCGGCGGCAGATCCGGTTAGCTTGGTGCCGTGCTCCCCAACCGCTGCCTGCTCCTGCTCGTGGACGGACTCCGTCCCGATGTCGCCGAGGCCCGCCTGGCCGCCGGCGAGCTACCCCACCTCGAGGCCATGCTCGAGGCCGGCGGACACACCCGCGCCATCACCGTCTTTCCTTCCACCACCAGCGTCGCCTACCTGCCGTTCCTGACCGGCTGCACGCCGGGACGCTGCAACATCCCCTCGATCCGCTGGCTCGACCGGCAGGCCTACCGCGGCCGCTGGTGGCGCGAGCGCGAGGCCGTGCGCAGCTACTGCGGCTACCAGGCACCACGACTCGACGGCGACATCGCGGCGGACGTGCGCACCGTCTTCGAGCTGGTGCCCGAGAGCATCGGCATCTTCACCCCCGTGGCCCGAGGGCTGAGCGCCGCGCGCGATCCCGCCCGACGTGAGCGTCAGTTCTGGGGTGCCCTGGCGCACTACGCCCAGTGGCATCAACCCTCGGATGATGCGGTCGCCCGGCACCTGCTCCGCGCGGTGGACGGTCCGGCCCGCTTCGTATTTGCCCAGTTCCCGGCGGTGGACGGGTACGCGCACCAGACCGATCCCGACGCCGAGCCGGTCCGGCGCGCGCTCCGGAAGGTGGACGCCGTGGTGGGCCGGGTGCGCCAGCGGCTCGAGGCCAGGGGCGAACTGGCCTCCACCCTCCTTCTGCTGGTGAGCGACCACGGCGCGGCGCCGGTGCACACCCATCTCGACCTGGCGGACTGGTTCCGGGGCCAGGGCGTGCCCACGCTGTCGCATCCGATGCTCTGGGAACGGGAGCCGCGAGTCGCGGTGATGGTGGCGGGCAATGCGTCAGCCATGGTCTACGCCCGTCCGGGTGCGCCCCGGGCGGAGCGGTGGCCGATCGAGCGCCTCCGGCAACCCGATGCCTTCGGGGTCGAGCGGGATCTGGTGACCGCCCTGCTGCGGGAGCCGGCAGTGGGGCTGGTGGCGGCCGAAATGAACGGCGGCGCCGTCTGGGTCAGCGATGCCGAGGGTGCGGCGCGGCTCGAGGCCACCGGGCGCGGCGCCGCCGGAGCCCTGCTGAGCATGGCCTACACCCCGCTCACCGGCGATCCGCTCGACTGCGGCGGCCCGCGTCGGGGCTCCGCCCGCGAGTGGCTGGAGGCGAGCTGGGACGCCGACTATCCCGACGCCGTGTATCACCTGCTGGACCAGTTCCGGGCGGGCCGGACCGGCGACCTGCTTGTGATCGCCCGCGAGGGCTACGACTTCCGGCGGCGATTCGAGGTGCCGGAGCACCGGACGGGACACGGGAGCCTGATCCGGTCCCACATGCAGACGCCGGTCTGGTCGAGCGAGCCGATGCCGGCCGAGCCGCTCCGGACGGTGGACCTGTTTCCGGCCATGCTCGACTGGCTCGGCGTGCCGGTGCCACGGGGGATCGACGGGGAGGCCATCTGGCTGCCCGGGCAGGGCTCGGCGGGCGCCGAATCGGAGCGGGCGGAACGCTTGCTGGCGAGGGCACGTGAGGCAACTATCTAGGCCCTCTGGTCGGGAGCTCAGTTGCATAGAGCGCTTCCTCCGGAGCAGACGAGGGAGCGGTGGGGAGCGCCAAGTAGCAGATTTTGAATCTTCGATTGGTGTCGCATCCATTGGCGCTGACTGGCGCTGGTGGATGCGGCACTGTTTTTCGGCACTGGCGCGACACTCACCGGCGAGACCTTACATCAGGGCGATGGGGCAGACTGGGAAGTCCCGGGTGATGTCGTCTCTCATGGACGAACCGCGCGCGCGAGACGTGGCTGTTAGTATCCTCACAAGGACTCAGATTCTTCCCCTTCACCGGAGCTACCGTGAAGCGCTCGCCGAAACGACCCCGCACCCCGGAAGATGATCTGCGCCTGCAGGACACTGTGCGGCTCTCGGCGGAGGGATTGGCTAAGGTGCTGGGGGACCTCGAGGCTCGCGTCATGCGCGCGGTCTGGCAGCTGGCAGAACCAGTGCCGGCCCGGGCGGTACACAGCTTAGTCGCGAAAGAGCATCGTGTCGCCTTCCTCACCGTGGTGACGGTGCTGAACAAGCTCGTCGTCAAGGGCCTCCTGAAACGCGAGAAGCGCGACGACCTGCTGCACTATGAGGCACGCATGACGGAGGATGCATTCATGGCGCACGCGTCCCGCTGGGTCGTCGAGGGGATCCTTTCACTGGGCTCGCAGGCTGTGGCGGCCTCGCTGGTGGACGTGCTGGCGGAGGCGAGTCCCCAGCAGCTGGCCGAGCTGGGGCGGCTGGTGGAGGCACGGCTCAAGGACCAGAAGCGGAAGTGAGTCACAGCAATTTGAGTGGCCTTACGGCCACTCTGACCCTCCAGGAGCAGTCCCACCGCCGTGCCGTGCTGTGGGCCATCGCCTCGCTGTTAGTTCTGAGTACGAGTCCGGTGTTCGCGCACCACCTGGCCATCGGGGCACATACGCTCCTCGGAGGCACTGATCACCTCGGCGCCGTCTGCCTCACCGCCCTCCACCTGCTGCTCGCGCCGGTACACTACGCCTTCCACGTCCTCCTGGGCATCGGGCTGGTCTATGGGGTCTGGGATCGGTGGCGCGCATGGCGCTCGGGCGTGCGAGCGCTGGACCCGCTCGAGGCGGCGGTTCCAAGCTCGTCGGGTGACTTCTGGGAGGCAGCGCAGGAAGCTGGCCTCGACCCCCGCCGGCTTCGCCTGGTGCCGGGATTGCCTATCCCTGCGCTCACGATCGGCATCGTCCGGCCGGTGGTCTACGTCGCCCGAGAGCTGGCGGACGAGCTGACACGCGACGAGCTCATTGCCGTCCTGGCCCACGAAGGTGCGCACCTCAGCCGCCGTGATCCGCTCCGGCTTTCGCTGTTGCGCTTCCTCGCGCACACGCTGTTCTGGATTCCGGCCCTCCGGCGTCTCGCCGACGATATGGCGGATGAGGCAGAGATTCTGGCCGACGATCGGGCGGCGCGTGGTCGCCCGCTTGTGCTCGCGACCGCCATTCTCACGCTGGCGCAGCGTCACTCCACGCGCCCGGCGGAGGATGTTCCGATGTCATCGGCGGGATTCTGCCACGCTCATCTGCTCGACCGCCGGGTCCGGCGCCTCGCGGGCGAGCCGGTGGCCGCCCGCAGCCATCTCACGCGCCGCTCCGTCCTCGGGGCATTTGCTGCGCTCTCTCTGGTGTGGACCTCCGGCGTCCTGATGGTTCACCCGCTCCCCTTCACGCTCGCCTCGGCCCACCCCTCTCACTGCGAACACCGCGGCGAGTCTGCCATCCGGCACCTGTTCTGCCTGGGTGGTCCATTCGCGCGGCTGGCACGCGAGTGCCCGCACGGCACTGAGCGCGCCCCGCTGCCCTTCCACGCCTGACCAGTCCGCCCGTAGTCGGCCCGCGCCCCCGATTCTCGACCGTATCAGCGTCCGCACAGGTTCCACAGGTGGCGTAGCTAGAAAAGCACCGGGGCTGCGTCCACGCGCTGTTCCTGGGACCTCGCTGGGTGGATCGGGGCAGTGAGTGGACCTCGAAGCGGCCCTAGCGTCCGAAGGGGGCGAGAAGCTATTTTACGCTGCATAAAGCTGGCAGGCAGGTCATTAGCTTCTCTTTTAGGATGCGGCGCCGACCGCCGTGGAAACGCCAAACGCATGATCGAATCCAGTCCCACCGCAAAAAGGCGACCGCACCTGTGGCTCTGCTCGCTTGCTCTCGCCTGTCCCGTGTTGATCTCCGGAATGGTGCGACCAGTCGCGGCGCAGACCGATTTCTACAACACCGACAAGGGCCGGCCGATCGAGATCGAGGACGCCTACCCGACCGAGCGCTATGCGTTCGAGGCCCAGCTCGCCCCGGTCCGGCTCGAGCGCGCGGACGGCGGAATCTACAACTGGGGCCTGGAGCCGGAGCTCACCTACGGGCTGCTCCCGCGCACCCACCTCGAGATCGGTGTGCCGCTGGCGTTCATCGACGGCGGTCCCGGCGGCCGCCGGTCAGGGGTCGCGGGGCTCGACATCTCGCTGCTGCACAATCTGAACACGGAAACCGCGTCGCTTCCGGCCTTCGGCGTGCTCGGCGAGGTGCTGCTCCCGGTGGGCGGGCTGGCACCGGACCGAACGTACTTTTCGGTCAAAGGAATCGCGACGCGGAGCTATAGCTGGGCGCGTTTTCACATAAACGGTCAGTACACGTTCGGCCGCCAGCCGGAAATCGGCACGGCCGGCGCGCTGCAGACACTCTCGCGCTGGATGGCCGGGCTCGCGGTGGACAAGACCTACCCGCTCCGCTCGCTGCTGGTGACGGCCGAGCTCTTCGCCCGGCAGCCTCTGCCGACCACCGAGGACGTCGAGCTCAACGCTGGCGCGGGACTCCGCTATCAGCTCAGTCCGCGCTTCGCGGTGGACGCAGGGTTGGGCCGCCGGCTCACCGGCAATGACCAGGGTTGGTTTGTAACGTTTGGGACCGCCTTCGCCTTCGCCATCCGCGGACTGATTCCCGTGCCCCAACAATGACGGACTCGGATTCCCGGACGATGGCATACGACGCAGGGGAGAGCAGGAGCATGACGATGACGTTCGCCGCCGCGCCGATCTGGCGACGCACGGGGCCTCTGTTGGCGTTGGTCACCGCGCTCGCTGCCGGGCCCGCTGCCGCCCAATGGTCGCAGGTGTACGACCAGGTCTATCTGCCGGCCTCGCACAACTGGGCGTTCCGGGGCAACTACCCCGGAGCCGACCGGCTATTCAACGCCTTCGACTACGGGCACGCGATCCTGTACGAGAAGCTCTACACCAAGCCGAACGCACCGGTGTCGGAGCTCGAGGAGAAAGAGTACGACTTCATCACGCGCGAGCTCCTGGTACACCCGCCGCGGGTGCCGCTGGAAGAGGCCGCGATCGAAGTCGCCTATGCGAAGCTCGCCCCCGAGGCCAAGGCGATGTTCGACTGGGCCCACCTGCTTCACCGCCAGATCTACGACGTCTGGGCCGACGACCGAATCCAGCCAGCCGAGAAGGATGCCCGCATCGCCGAGCTCCTCCGGTACTACAAGTCCCGGCCTGATCTCGCATTCAGCTCCAGCCCCAAGACCATGGAACTGATGGAAGGGCAGCCCTACTCGCTCGCCTTCCGACGCAAATACCCGAAGTTCAACGGCCTGATCTGGGCCTACCACTGGTTGCAGGTCGGACTGTACGAGCCGCTGCTGACGGGCCAGACAGCCGAGGACCGGCAGACCGGAGTTACGGCGGCCGTCGCGCGGTTTCGCCAGATGCTGGAGAACCCGCCTCACAGCATGCCGTACATCATGCCGATGACGGCGGCGATCGCGCCCACCTTCGCGGCGCGTTACCCCGAGGCCGCCATCATCTTCGACAACCTGCACTCGATGCACGACGTCGTCTCTGACATCCTGACATCGCCCACGGTGTCGAAGAAGGAGAAGCGCGCGGAGCTCCTCAAGGCCGCGGCCCGCTACCGGGACGCGACCTCGTTCGTGATGACGCCCGAGGAGTGGCGGAGCATGGCGCAGATGATGGGCATCAACAACATGGGCGGGCCGGCGGTCGGCTTCGTGGAGGCGCTTCCCACACCGACCGTGCCCCTGGGAGCCTCGATGGTCGGGATGGGCGGCATGGCGGACTCCACGGCCGCGATGGACCCCATGTCCGGTATGGCGCACATGCCCGGGATGACAGACAGCATGCCGGGCATGCATGCCGGCGAGGCAGGCGGGATGCCGGATTCGATGGGTGGCATGGGTGGTCATCGAACGACGCGAGGCTCCGACTCGATGCCGGCGATGGGCCGAGGCGAGATGGGTGGCAAGCGCATGAGTGACGAGCGCATGCGCCAGATGATGCAGATGCAGGAGAGCATGATGGCCGACCCGGTGATCCGGGAGCGGATGATGGCGGACACCGCCATGCGGCGCTTGATGCGCGAGATGAGGGAGCACATGCCTACGGAGCATCGTGACTCGGTGGCGCGGATGAGAGGCGAACCGCCCGCCCATCGTGAGCACCATGACTCATCGAGTGACGTCGGCACGCCGGCGCACCAATCCCCAGCGGCCAAGTCCCCGGACACTGCGGCACCCGCAAAGGGGCAGCCGATGGACTCAATGCCCGGCATGGATCACGGCCGAATGCCATCGACGAGCAAGCCCTGATGCGCTGGCAGCGGAATACCTGAGCACCGGCGACGCGCGGCTGTCCCTGACGCAAGCCCTTTAACTCTGGGGAGTGCGGGACAACCGGATCCGCGCGGCCATGCTTGGCCAGGAGCGGGCCCGATACACAGCCGAAGACGCGGGGCGGTTGGTCCGCCGGAACGTTGTCCGGACCTACCAGGGCGGGTCTGCGGACCGGCGCCGATCGCCCAGGGAGCCAATGTCGCAGTCAGGTTCCTGGCGACCAGGTCGACCAGCACCGCCTCGACCAGCTGCACCTCAGCGTGGCGTGCCTTCGCGCCCCCCTCCGCTACATCTGGCGGCTCGCGCCGTCCCGGGGCATTACGCCTCGCGATTTTCCTGGGTATCGTGGGGACGCGGCCGCCATCGATTGCAGTGGCGATTCACCTACATTCGACCCTCGAGACCAGCCATGCCCGTCAAAGATCCCGTCTGCGGAATGACGATCCAAACGCAGGACGCCGTCGCCACCGCCGACCACAAGGGAAAGACCTACCACTTCTGCAGCCAGGACTGTAAGTCCGAATTCGACGCCAACCCCGAGGACTACGCCGACTCGTCCTCGTGACGACCGCCGTGGGTGCCGCGCTCACCGTCCTGCTCGCCGGCGTGGGAAGTTGGCTGCTGCTGCGCTGGATCGGCGACGCCCTCAGCCCGCCGCACCCGACCGCCCCGGCGCGGGTGCCATTCATGGGCGGGCTGCCGCCCGAGGCCCACGCCTGGAGCCGCTATCACGCGCGCTACTACGCCATGGCCCTGCTCTTCCTGGCGTTCGACATGGAAATGGTGTTCATGTATCCCTGGGCGGTGGTCTTCGTCCGGGAAGGCGTCACGGCGCTGGTCGAGATGCTCATGTTCATCGTCATCCTGACACTTGGCATCCTGTATGCCTGGCGGGAGCGGGCGCTGACGTGGGCCTGAGGCGGCTCCTCGCCCCCCTGGCCGCGGGCGCGCCGGCGCGGGTGTTCGCGGTGTGTGGGCGCGGGGGCCGGGCGCGGCTGGACCGGCTGCGGCTGGATCCCCGCGTCGACGTCGTCGCCTCGCCGCGAGCGGCCAGCATCCTCGTCATCGTCGGCGCGCTCCCCGAGGGGCTTCGTGCGCCCGCCCGGATGCTGCACGACATGCTCCCTGCGCCGCGTGCCACCGTCTGGTGGAGTCCCGTCTCGGATTCGTCGGACCTGTCGGTGTTCCCCGGCGCGCTCGCGATCGGCGACGACGAGGATCCGGCCGAGATGTTGTCGCGCACGCAGGCGGCCCTCTTTCGCGGCGAGCACTCCTCCGAGCCCGACCTTGGCCGGGACATCGATCCCGCGCCCTGGCGAGGTGTCGGTCCCTACGGTCAGGGCGGCAAAGGCATGACCGGCGGCGTGCCGTACGGCCGGCCGCTCGCCGAGCGGGCGCCGGATCGGGACGGTCTCGAGCTGGACCAGCTCGCGGTCCGGATCGGTCCGTTCTTCCCGCCGTTTCCGCCCGGCCTCCTTCTCGAGCTCGGTCTGCAAGGTGACGTGATCCAGACCGCCACGCTGGGCGAGAACGCGTTCGCCGGCGGCGAGGGGCGGGGCCCGGCGCCGGCGAGCGACGCCGGCCCGGTCGTACGGGCGCTTTCGGAACCGGTCCCCATCGCCGAGCTGGAGCTGGCCCGTGCGCGCCACCATCTCCGGTGGCTGGCCGGTGCGCTCGTCGTGCACGGGCTGGACGCCCTCGGCCGACGGGT